>BAXG01000060.1 GCA_001310455.1 Photobacterium sp. JCM 19050 | reverse complement strand
TGGCTTGGGTATAAAGGACAGTTACCCGGGAAGTCCATTTCCCGGAAAAGAGCGGAGACTGTCAGGCAAAGAACAGTTGCTGAAGGGCGATCGCTGCAAGCGTCACCAGCCCGATGATTACCCAACGGTTGCTGCCGACGAACCACGCCTTGTTGTTTTCGTGCTTGGCACGAATATAAAAACCAAGCCCCATCAGGTAGAGCAGGGAAGACATCAACAGATGGTCAAGGCCGGAAGCATACAGCAGCCACAAACCATAAATGGTTGCCAGGAAGCCGATAACAGCAGTACCTCGGGCTTTTTCTTCCAGCCCCAATTTGAAGGCATACGCGCCAACCAGTAAATAAGGCACCAGAATCATCTCAGATGCGATGGCCAGCAGGCTGTCGTAAGTACCACCTACGAAAATGACTGCAATCAGGGAAACCTGAACAACCAGGTTGGTCAGCATCAGTGAGCGTGTCGGACATCCGGATTTGCTTTGATCGCCATACCGTGCCGGGAACATTCCTTCTTTCGCTGAAATATACGGCGCTTCAGATGCCAGCAGTGTCCAGCTGAGGAATGCCCCCCCAACTGAAATAATAAGACCCAGACCAACGATGATAAGGCCCGGCCGGCCGAAGATATGCTCCAGTACAACGGCCGCAGACGGGTTTTGCATCGCCGCCAGTTCAGGGTTTTAATCACTCCCATAGAGAGCAGGGTGACCAACACGTAAATAGAAAGCGCTGTCAGCAAGCCGATGATGGTTGCCCGGCCAACATCCTTGCGGTCTTTCGCGCGGCTGGATACCACAACGGCACCTTCAATGCCGATGAACACCCATACGGTAACCAGCATTGTCCCTTTTACCTGCTCAATCAGCGATTTGCCCGGGAAGGTTTTAAGCCCGCTGAAATCCCAGAAAAATGTCTGGGTGCTGAACGCATATATCAGGCCGCCAATCAGAATCAGCAGCGGGATCATTTTGGCAACGGTCGTCACCATATTAATGACGGCAGCGGTCTGTACACCCCGGTGGACGAGAAGGTGGACGGCCCACACCATCACGGTAGCTGCCGCTACAGAGATGACAGTGTTGCCTTCCCCGAAAATGACATGATTTGGGGTATCAAAGAACATCCCCAATGTACTGAATACGATAACCAGATAAGAAACGTTAGCGAGTGCAGCACTAAGCCAGTAACCCCAGGCGGAGAAGAATCCTACCAGGTCGCCGAAACCGGCTTTTGCATAACCGAAAACACCGGTATTAATGTCCGGGCGGGCATGTGACAGAGCCTGAAAAGCGAGGGCAAGGAATACCATGCCGACGCCGGTAATTACCCAGCCGATAGTGACTGCCAGCGGACTTGCAACTGCCGCCATGTTCTGTGGCAGGCTGAATACACCTGCACCAATCATAGAGCCCAGTACCAACGCACTCAGTGCACCCAGGCCAAGTTTATTACTCAAGTTCTCACCAAGCATGAATGTTCTCGAAGCTGCGCAGTGTACAGCAATCGTTGCCCGATAAAAAAGCACATCCTTAACGTATAAGAAGAAGTGGTTGCATAGTGCACAACGGATGTAATGCATCTGTGGGGATTGTGAGTCTATGTGGTGAAATTGATTGAGGAAATTTAAAGGCCGGGTTGAAAGAAATCCGGTGTAACTAGCGGAAGGTTACACCGGATGTTTACCTGAATGCAGAGAAAGGTACAGGTAAAGCGAACAGAAAACAGAAAAGACAGGGTCTTTCACATAGAACAAGTGATTGAAAAGCTTAATGCACAGCTGCCATACGACTTACCTGGACAAACAGGGTTTCACCATAACGGTTGCAGCTTTCTCCATGTGTTGCGCCAAATGCGACAACCAGGCTGGATGTTCCTGTTTGAGCAGATTTTTCAACCAGGGTTGCCTGGTCAAACTTTTTACCTGAACGGACAACACGCACTTTACTGATGTTAATACCGGCTCTCTCGAGCAACGCTGTTGTAAAGCGCGGAGAAGGGTCAATCAGCGTAATCCACTTGTTCATGCAGTTAGCCTGTTTCATCAGGTTAAGCACGCCGGCATCACCCATTGCACAGTGTGGCGCGTTCAATCTTGGTTTTTGACTTACCAGCATTTGTGACTGGCTTTTGGTCATAAAACCAAACTGTGCGCTGTCCATCGCTGTGGTTGCTGGGAAAACCGACTGTGATTTAGCACGAAGAGGGAATACGTTCATTGTCTTTACCTGTTCATCCAATCAGTACTGTATGGTTATACAGTAAAATCGATTTACTCATATGGCAAGGTCTTTTTGAGGAAATATGTGATCTTTATCAATAAGCGAAGATCTTCTGTTATCGCAACGAAAGATGCGAACAGTGGTTGGCGTCTGCTACTATCGCGAAACATAAAAATAGAAAAAGCAGAAAGGAAGTCACAATTATGGTTCCAGAGTTCTGGCATCAGCGCTGGGCTGAAAACCGCATTGGGTTTCATCTTGATGATGTAAACAGCATCCTGAAATCCTACTGGCAGGCGCTTTCACCACAACGGGATGAACGCGTATTTGTTCCACTTTGTGGGAAATCACTGGATCTTGTATGGCTTGCGCAAAAGCACAATGAAGTGGTGGGTGTAGAGTTAAGTGAAATTGCTGTCAGGGCTTTCTTTGCAGAACAACTGTATACCCCTACTGTTTATACCCAGCCGTCCGGCCATGAGGTGTATGAGTTTGACGAAATCACGATGTATTGTGGAGATTATTTCACGCTCAACACTCAGCCTTTCTCGCTGGTATATGACCGTGCCGCATTGATTGCGATGCCGCCGGAAATGCGAGTGGCCTATGCGGAAAAACTGCGAAGCCTGATGCTGCCGGGTGCGCGGCTATTACTGGTTACTCTGGATTATCCCCAGCATGAGGGCAGTGGACCTCCGTTTGCGGTACCAGAAAGCGAAGTGCGTGAACTGTTCGCCGGAATGGAGATAAAGCGCCTGGAACGAAATGAAGAAGATGCAGAGCAACCGCGCAACAAAAAATACAGCCACTTCGCTGAGGAAGTGTGGCTGATTAAAAATCCTGTTTAACAGGGATTTTCAGACAAGAAACCTGAGTGTAGGGCAATGAGCCAAAAGAACAACCCAAGCCCGTTGCTTTCAATGAAAGCGACTCGTTACTGGGAGTTCAGTTTTCAT
Organism: Photobacterium sp. JCM 19050; assembly: GCA_001310455.1. Taxonomy (GTDB): domain Bacteria; phylum Pseudomonadota; class Gammaproteobacteria; order Enterobacterales; family Vibrionaceae; genus Parasalinivibrio. The sequence goes on along the minus strand of BAXG01000060.1, from coordinate 19,062 downwards.
CTCACCAGATTCACTACTTTGCTCTGACCGAATGAAAGAAGGCAGCCAACTGGCTGCCTTCTTTGTGTATGGTAGAAAAACCTTAGAATTCAATTTCAACCTTGCTTGCACTGCTTACCGCTTTGGCAACAGCGGCATCCGTGGATGCTGCGCGGGCAAGGGCAACGCCAAGACGGCGGCGACCTTCGATATCCGGCTTACCAAACAGGCGAAGCTGTGTACCGGGTTCTTGCAATGCGAGACCCAGACCAGAAAACCGGATGTCGGTACTGGCCCCTTCACCGAGGATAACGGCTGATGCAGACGGGCCATGCTGGGTGATTATACCAATCGGCAAACCCAGGAATGCGCGCACATGGAGGGCAAACTCGGACTGTTCCTGAGAAATCAGAGTCACCATACCGGTATCATGCGGGCGAGGGGACACCTCACTGAATATCACCTCATCGCCTTTAATAAAGAGTTCAACGCCAAACAAGCCATAACCCCCAAGGGTTTTTACCACTTTGGCCGCAATCACTTTTGCGCGATCAAGTGCCAGCGCGCTCATTGCCTGTGGCTGCCAGGATTCGCGATAATCGCCGTCTTCCTGACGGTGTCCGATTGGCGCGCAGAAGTGGATACCGTCTTTGGCAGAAACGGTTAGCAGGGTAATTTCGAAATCAAAGTCGACAAAACCCTCTACGATGACTTTCCCTTTTCCAGCACGGCCACCCTCCTGCGCATACTCCCAGGACGCGGTTATATCTTCTTCACTGCGGATGACGCTCTGGCCTTTGCCGGAAGAGCTCATTACCGGCTTGACCACGCAAGGCCAACCGATGGCCTCAACGGCAGAGCGGAAGCCTTGTTCAGTATCAGCAAATTGATAGGGGGAAGTTTTAACGCCCAGCTCTTCAGCCGCAAGGCGGCGAATACCTTCGCGGTCCATAGTAAGGCGAGTGGCGCGAGCGGAAGGGACAACATTAAAACCTTCTTCCTCAAGCTGTACCAGACGGTCAGTTGCGATGGCTTCAATTTCGGGCACGATATAATCCGGTTTTTCACTGCGGATGACATCTTCGAGGGCATCGCCGTCCAGCATACTGATAACATGGCTGCGGTGGGCGACCTGCATGGCCGGTGCATCGGCATAGCGGTCAACTGCGATAACTTCCAAACCCAGCCGCTGGCATTCAATGGCGACTTCTTTTCCCAACTCACCTGAACCTAACAGCATGACTTTCGTTGCGCTTGGGCGCATGGCGGTACCTGGCATATTCGTCTTCCTATGGTCAAATTGCACGGGCGATCATACCGAAATTGTTTCATTACGCAAACGTTTGCTTTTCATTTTGGGCAAAACGGTGAAGAAGGATTGTGGAATTGTCATTAGAGGGGAAAAAAGACAGGGCGTCTGATGTGCAGACGCCCTCACTGGTTCTATTTCCGGCGGGTTTCCCAATGGGTAATAAAGGCAACCGATGCAATTATAATGGCAGCGCCCAGCCACAAACGGCCCGGTGGCAACCAACCGAACACCAACCAACCACAGAGTACATTCAGAGGCAGTTTGGCGTGATCAAACGGCTGGACAAAGGAAGCTTCAGCCACAGCGTAAGCCTTAGCAATTGCCCATTGGGCGAGCCCGGTGAACAAGCCTGCGGCCAGCAGCATACCCCATGCCACGCCGCCACTCGGCATGGTCCAGTCTGTCGCGGCCAGCATCAGGTTAAATGGAGTGATCAAGAGCAGAAGGTACACCACCATGGTGGTTGGGCTGTCATCAGAAGAGAGTTTTTTCACCATCAATGAATAGCTGGCCCAGAAAAATGCAGCGCCAACCGGAAGCAATGTAGCAAGGTTAAAATCTTCCGCCCAGGCTCAAGGATGATCATTGCACCCACGAAACCTGCCAGCGTTGCAACCCAGCGCGCCGGCCCAACCCGCTCACCCAGGAAAAGGCCACTGCCGACGGTGGCAAAGAGAGGGGAGGTCATAAGAAGTGCGATACCCTGCCAGATAGGAACCGGATACGCGAGCGCCCACAGCCAAAGCTGTATACCAATCACGGAAAGGAAAACGCGCAGGCAGTGCATGCCAAAGTGGCGGGTATGCAGCGCTTTTCGCCAACCAATTTGCTGCAGCCACGGGATCATGGCAATAAGTGCAATCAGATACTGGATAAGTGCGACCGTGGTGGAGGGTACGCCCATTTTAAAACTGACATATTGCGCAAGGCTGTTGACCACAGCAAAGCTCATGCCTGCGGTCAGCATCCACGATGCCCCTAAAACCGGCTGGTGTTTCGTTGTCATATACAGCTAACAAAAAGAGAAAAGTTTGGGGATGATACAACAGCGAGCCCGGATATGGCACTGCTCCGTCGATTAAGTGATGTTTTTTGCCGCTTTTCTGCAAATGCACAAAAAAGCCGTTAAAAACCCGGCCTTTTGTAGTGTTATTGCTTGCGTTGACTGTAAATGGTTCAGATCGCGAGATAATGCAGAACCAGATCAGGGTTGAGGGTCTCGAGCGTGCCCTGGGTTTCCTGTAAGTGGCTTACCGGGCTGGTTGCGGTTTCAATCAATGCCGCTTCCTCAACATTCCCCAGATCTTCACCCGCCATCATCATTGCAATCAAAGCAACCTGAAGTGGTGGAAGGCTTGGGTTGAATGCGGCATTTTCCGCATACATGCCGTGGAAAACTTTGCCATTTTTGCTGCGAAGGGCCACACCACTGACATTTTTTGAGTACGGGGCATGACTTCGGTTGAGCGCTGACAGTGCCTCATGTACCAGTGTTTCTTCGCTTTCAATGCTCAGTCCGTGGTTGACCGGTGCCATCAGGCCGTCTTCGATGCCGAGATCTGCCGGGCCGAAAGCCTCAGGCAAATAATCATGCAACGATTTTTCGTCAACATTCGGAAGCTGGATACGCAGGTTTTCAGCACCGGTTAACTCGTTCATAAACTGTCGGCAGTGGCCGCATGGGCTGTAGTTTATGGTGATGTCCTTCAGGCCGGTTTCACCTTTAACCCAGGCATGGCTGATTGCACATTGTTCTGCATGCACGGTCTGGCCAAGTTGTGTGCCGGAAAATTCCAAGTTTGCGCCAAAATAGAGGCGGCCGCTTTGTCCGCGGGCAATGGCACCCACATAGAAATTAGAGATAGGCGCATGGGAATATGCAGCGGCAACAGGAAGAAGCGCCAGGCGAAGTGCTTTGTCGTCCAAACCTGTTTTATCCATTAATGCCTGAAACTGCTCCGGGCTTAATGAAGCATCAAAATCTTTGTCGCTGACGATGGGCATCAGCAGGTCTGCCAGTTGAGTTGGCAGTGAGTTCAGTGCGGCTTCAAAACGTGCGCGCATATTCACTCCGGTATCCGACTATTGGAAGAGTATTTTGTGGTGATTTATAACAAATAAAAGTGATATTGATCACTAATAAGTTTAGTTGATTGCACCTATTACATATTTGAGAGTGCTATCACACAGATTATACGTATGAAACAGGTCGAGTTTTGTTCGAAAGGACGCCCCTGAGATACCGGATAAAAAGAGAGAGGAAAACGCCGGAATATCAGGGGCAGGGGGAAGTCGCTGGGCTACGGATTGTTACTGCCCGTAAAAATGCATGATGGTTTTGAAAACAACAGGCGCAAGTACAGAGGTAAAGACCCCACAAATCACCAGCGCCAGAGAACTCATCGCCCCCTCGGTGACGTCCATTTCAGAGGCTTTTGCTGTTCCCAGTGCGTGTGAAACGCTGCCAAGTGCCAGCCTTTCGCCATCGGGCAGGAAATCCCCAGAAATTTCAGTATTGGGTAGCCCAGGATAGCGCCAAAAAGACCGGCCATAACCACCAGTGCCGCAGATACCGAAGGCAAACCACCAAGCTGACCAGACGTCACAATAGCAAACGGCGTAGATACTGATTTTGGCAAAATGGTCGCTGCTACCTGAGGCTTGCGCCCAGTGCCAGTGCAAGGCCGGCACCCAGGACCATAGACAGCAGACTGGCGACCAGACAACTGATGATGATCTTATGCCAGTGCTTACGAATAAGGCCCATTTGCTCATAAAGCGGATAGGCGAGAGCAACAACGGCTGGTTGCAGCAAATAGTTGATCCACTTGTTCTGCTCAAAATAGGTGGTGTAAGGAACATTCATCACGAGCAAAACAGGGATCAGAAACAGCAATGACAGCAATAAAGGGTTGCAGAGCGGGTGTTTGGCCCGAATGGCAATTTGCTGCGCAATAAGAAAAACCACAATGGTGGCTATGAGCCACATAACTCTTACTCTCCGGCCTTTACGGCTTCTACTGGCTGGTTTCCCCTGTTGCTCCGTGAGCGGTCAAGGGAGACGGACAGCGTAACAAAAACTAATACTGTGCTTAACAACGTACCAGCCAGGATAGGCAAAGCCTGCTGACCGATAATGTCAAAGTTGTTCATGATGCCGACAGAGGCCGGGATGAACAGCAGAGCCATATAGCGGATTAAAAAACGCGCACCACTTTCCACCCAACGAGCAGGAACCAGATTGGTTGCAAGAAGGGTAAATAAAAGAGCCATGCCAATAATGCTGCCGGGAAGAGGCAGATGAAGGCCTTCTTCCAGTGCGATCCCCGCGAGTGCAAAGGCCAATAATCGCGAAAGCGATAACGTGTTTCACAGAAAAAACTCCCATCGGTCGATGGGATTTATCATACAAATAAAATGTGACGGAGTCCACAATAAAGCTGCTGAATTAATCAGCAGTCAATCGGGGCAAAGAGCAGATCAGAATTTTAACTGTTGTTACAGCGTCACTAGGCCAATGGTGGTCGCAACCAGTACAGAAATTGCTACAAACGCAAAGACCCTGAAGGGAAGGACTGACTTGGGACTGTCGAAATCTTCCTCCGGCTCTGCCGTTTCCGGTTCAACAACGGGCAGGTTTTTCTGGGGAGCCGGAACGTCTTCGGAACCGGTGACACAATATGTAGAGTCGGGAAGTGATATCCGGTAGCCGTAACCGCCTACGACAGAGATAGGTAAACGGCTGTTGTCTTCCCCTTGTTTGGAAAGGAGAGAAGAGAGAATGGTCAGGGCGTCATTGTCGGATTCGCCTTTGCGGCGCACCACACGTTGAATTGACGCCAGCGAAATGACTTCACCGGCATGGTGGCAAAGTAACTCGAGCACCCGGGCTTCGTTGGGCGAGAGTGAAAGTGAAGGTTGGTTTTCCCATTGTAAAGTGCGCGCTTCTGGGCTGAACTCGACAAGGGAAAATCGATAGCAACGGCTTACACTTTGAGTTTCCATCTATGTTCCCCCTAAACCACCATACTACATGCAGAGTGCGTCCAGCCAAATTCACTAAGCCGTTGAACTTTCAGTATCGAAAAAGAACAACTGGCCAGTTTTCCGGTCTGTTTGGAAGCGGGTTCGCACCTTGCTTCATTAAAGTTTGGATGGAATCGGAGGTTTCGCAAGGAAAAGTGAGCCATCCGGCCGTCTGATAAGGCGGCCGGTGCATATGGGGTGTCAGTTAACCATTTGTTCTATATAGAGATAGAGTGACTTGAGAATGGCCAGTTTTTTTTCGTTGCCCTCGTTTTCTTCAACAAGACGTTCGAAATTGGTCATGTAGGCCGGAAGGTTATTCTCAAAGTAGTCGCGGCGGTGCATCAACCACCTGCGCTGCTCATCGTCCGTTAGCGTGCTCGGAAAATGTCGGGCTCGGTAGCGGAACAGCAAGCGATTGATACGCTCATCGGATACCTGGATATCCAGCGCAGCTAAATTTTCCGGTGCTGTCTGGCGGATAATGTCCATCGCACTGCGGTCTGCCTGTGAGAAGAAACCGTTGTAAAGCGCGGTATCGACATTGCTGTTGTCGAACTCGCGGCCTTCATCGGTAAACACCTCAACCAGTTTTTCACGCAAAGAAGGTGCTGCCTGGAGCTTTTTCAGGTTCAGCAGGCACTGCTCGCGGTTGATTCCGATACGTGCAGCATCTTCTGCCCTAAGAGTTTTGGCAGTTGCCAATACAGGGCATTTGTTCAGATGTACCAGCTTGATAGGGGCCGGAAGTTCATCCGGTGCCAGGTCATCCCGCCGGGTATACAGGCGCTCGCGAAGTGCTTCCGCATCTAACTCAAACAGAGGAGCCGGGTCGAGGGCCAGGTCGATGGTAATCACTGCATTCTTGTTGGTCGGGTGCCAGGCAACCGGCACAATCCAACTGGTGTTTCCTCGGTCAGTACCGAACATGCCGGATACATGCACCAGCGGCGTCATGTTGACAATATCGACAAGGTGAGTCAGCTTGTTTTTATTCCGGTGGTCAAGCAGGTAACTGAACAGCCTTGGTTGGGCCTGTTTCAGCACTTTAGCAATGCCGATGGTGGCGTAAACATCTGCCATTGCATCGTGCGCATTGCTGTGCTCAATGCCGTTCTCCACCGAAAGCCTTTCCAGCTTGAAGGAAATCCGGCCTTCATCATCAACCGGCCAGTTAATACCGTCTGGGCGCAGTGCATAAGCGGCGCGCATCACATCCAGAAGATCCCAGCGTGAATTACCGTTCTGCCAGCTCCAGCCATACGGGTCAAAGAAGTTGCGGTAAAGGGTATAGCGGGTCACTTCGTCATCGAAGCGAACGTTGTTATAGCCAACCACACAGGTACCCGGCTGGGAGAATGCTTCATGGATACGGGCAATAAACTCCGGCTCCGGCAGGCCTTTTGCCTTGGCAGTTTGCGGTGTAATCCCGGTAATCAGGCAGGCTTCCGGTTGGGGGAGGTAGTCATCGGTTGGCTTACAGTAGAGCACAAGCGGCTCGCCAATGATGTTCAGTTCACTGTCGGTGCGGATACCGGCAAACTGACACGGCCTGTCCAGCGAGGGACTGGTTCCGAAGGTCTCGAAATCGTAGAAGAAAAACGTCGGCTGGTTGTTGGCGTCGCTCATAACTCGTTTTTATGTTTGCGCGTAAAGTCAGGATGATACCAGATGCAAGGGGCAAGGGCGTGGTTATCTTTCGCATTTTCTGGAGGGGGAGGGGCTTATTCACTCAATCGATTCTGCACAGCCGATTTGGATACGCTGATCAGCCAGAGAGGAAAATTTGGATGGCAAACTCCAGACTAAGAGATATCAAAAGTGTCTGTCCCAGTTGAACCCGCATATTGAACCCTCTGGCTGGACTCGCAAGAGAGTTCAACAAGTATGTTTGGTGCAGTAAAGTCCCCGAACCGGTTATTTCATTGAATGGATACCGACTTTGTTCCCTTCCGAATCAATAAAATGGGCGATGTAGCCAATTTCGTCACCCAGATGGGTTTTCGGTAAAATGACTTTCCCGCCCGCCGGCTCGACTTTTGACAATGCTGTGGCAAGGTCATCACAGCCGTTTAAATAGACCAGGCTCCCTTCTTCGGATGGTGTGTAACCCATCCCGCAAACCACTGAGCCTGAGACAAGGCCTTGGTTACCGTGTGGAAACAGCCCATGTTTTAGACCGGCCAGTTCTATTGCTTCAATATTGATATCAAGGATTGTCTGGTAAAAGGTTACCGCACGTTCAAAATCAGTTGCCGGGATTTCAAACCAAACCGCTACATTACTGTTTCCTATATCCATTTTCATCTCTCCATTGTTGCGTTCAATTGACAATGGAAAGGATAACGAAGCCCTGCTGACAGCATTGTGTCAGTAGCGATCTGCTTTTTTAAACCAAATTCGGCGTGTAAGGAAATCTATTGCATAAAGGGGGTTCACTTTTCCTGTATGCCAACAGTCCTGAAGATGTGACTGACGAGCCGGACTGATTGGTTCTTACTCCCGTCTCACCGCTGCCATCATCCAGGAGGCGCTTTTTTCTACACGAAGGTTGGAAATTTTTTCCGGCTCGACACCGATGTCATCAAGAAGATATTCCGGATATACCAGTAACTGCTCCATCGCCAGTTTGTCGGCTTTTCGGTCTTTTCGCGCTTTTCTTTGCTGAGACAAATCATCACGTATTTTCTGAAAGAATGACAAAGCCACCGACTGAAAATTGATGCGTGTTAACTGGTTCATGATGCCTCTCCTTTAGCATTGCGAAACGAAAAATTTCGTAGGGTAAAGCGTCAGTACAGGTTAATCATCGGTTGATTTTTGAGCGGCAACAAACGAGGATTTATATAGGACAGTTAAGAATATCTAAGTCATGGAAGAGCGTTTACCTCCACTCAATGCCCTCAGGGCTTTTGAAAGTACGGCCCGGCACCTCAGCATCAAAAAGGCTGCTGAAGAACTGTTTGTCACCCCTGCAGCGGTCAGCCAGCAGATCAAGATGCTGGAAAACTATCTCGAAACACAATTGTTCGAAAGGAAGATCCGCTCCATTTCCCTTACCGAAGACGGATCAAAATTGTTTCCTTACGCGGAAGAAGGCTTCTCCAAGCTGGAAGAGGGTATCCGGCAGATTCGCCGGACTATGGAGAGCAATGAGTTGGTGGTGAGTGTGTCACCGACATTTGCAGCGAAGTGGCTTCTACCGAGACTCGGCATTTTTAACAAGGCGTACCCCCAGTATCGCTTGCGTATTGACGCAAGTGATAATTTGGTCAGTTTCAGGAATGACGGTGTCGATGTGGCGTTGCGCTATGGGCAGGGCAATTATCCGGGGGTGCACTGCGAGTGTCTGATGGAAGAGGTGGTTGTGCCGGTCTGTAGCCCGACACTGGCGGATGAGAACCATCCACTGAACAAGCCGGATGATCTTCGCCACCACGTATTGCTCAGAAATTCCTGGCAGATCGGGCAGGAGAATGCGCCTTGCTGGGGAATGTGGTTACGGGCGGCGGGAGTCTGTAATGTCGACCCGGATGCAGGCCATAACTTCTCTACTGAATTCCTGGCGGTTCAGGCAGCCATTGAAGGTCAGGGTGTGGCTCTGACCGCAAAGGCTCTGGTGGACAGGGATATCAGAGCCGGGCGGCTTATTTTCCCGTTTGATGAAACGCACGCTCAACCAGCAAAATTTTGCTATTTTCTGGTTTGTCCGGAAGCACACCTCCGGTACAAGAAAGTGCAGGCATTCAGGGACTGGATATTTGAGGAGCTGAAAAAGTAGCCTCAGTATTGGTGGAGGGATATCTCGGTTTGTCTGCACTCACACGAAGCCCGTGTGTAACAAACAGGTGGCTGTTCGCGAGTTTTCCATAAACCGTAACGGGAACGCCGGTTTTCATTTCAAGCTCTTCACTGCATTTCACAACCACTTCTTGATCATCGAAATAGAGGTAAAGATAGCTTTCGCTGCCCAGCTTTTCGATCGCAAACAAGGTTGCCGTGAATGTGTAATCTGCCCCTTCCGGTGATAGAAAAAGGTGTTCCGGGCGGGTGCGAGATACATTTTGGGCGTCGTTTCACTGCGTGAATCAATTCTACGGAGAGCTGTTGGTCACCGAGCAGGATGCTTACACGAGCGTCAGATGCATCCTCCCGCTTAACCCGAATAAAGTTCATTGCCGGCATACCAATAAAGCTGGCGACAAAGCGGTTAACCGGGTTATGGAAAAGGGTCATGGGTGAGCCTTGCTGTTCAATTTTTCCCTTGTTCAGAACCACAATTCTGTCAGCCAGCGTCATGGCTTCGGTCTGATCGTGGGTAACGTAAATCATGGTAGATTTTAGCCGTTGCTTGAGCTTAATCAGCTCTAAACGCATGCCAACACGCAGGGCTGCGTCGAGGTTTGACAGAGGTTCATCGAGAAGAAATAGAGTCGGGTCCCGGCTTATCGCCCGGCCAATTGCCACCCGCTGTCGCTGGCCGCCGGAGAGTTCCCTGGGCTTTCTTTCCAGAAGATGACCAATTTGCAGCGCTTCTGCGGTGCGTCTGACTGTTTGCCGGATTTCATTTTTCGGCATACCGGCTATTTCCAGCCCAAAACCGATATTGCGCTCAACTGTCATATGGGGGTAAAGGGCATAAGACTGGAAAACCATGGCAATGCCTCTGTCAGCAGGCTCGCCAGAGGTTACATCTTCCCCGTCGATGAAAACTCTGCCGTCAGTTACCCGTTCCAGTCCGGCAATAATGCGGAGCAGGGTAGATTTACCGCACCCGGAAGGCCCCACCAGCACACAAAATTCACCGTCGGAAATGTCCAGGTCGATAGGGGGAATAACCAGGTTATTGCCAAACGACTTGCTGACATTATCCAGTCTCAGTGTGGCCATGGTTGCCCTCCTTCTGCTTTTGAACGGTGTCTGTCCCGGTAGCCTGTTGGCGAGCCTGATACCAGCGTTGACGGGATGCGTCTGATATCGGCGTGACACAAACCGGGTGTACCGGCGTCATCGCCAGTGTTGCTTTGTTTTCCGGCATTATTGCGTCCGTAGCCAGCAATGCAGCGCCGGTAGCACTGGCATCCGGTGTAGCGGCGTTGTAGCAAGGGAGCCCTGTGACAGAGGCAATCACTTTCAGAAGGGGCTGAACCTGAGACCCACCTCCGGAGAAGTGCAGGGATTTTGCCGGGATACCCAATTCCTGAGCCCGGCGAATAATGTAATCAAACTCCAGCGCAATACCGTTAAACACTGCGCGGCATAAATCGGTATCGTCTGAGGTCAGAGACATATTCAGCCAGCCGGCACTTAGCTGGTGGTTGGGTTCTGGCGCTCCGGAGCCGGAAAGAAAGGGCAGAAACTGCACCTCTGTGTCACAGAGCAATGCGTGGCCAGCCAGTTGGTCAAAGCTTTCTGTCGTAAGGTGGAGCACTTTCTTTAGCCAGTTTAGCGTCGGCCCAAGTGCGGGAATGGTGCCTATCACCTGATAATTGTTCCCGAACCCGAAGGGAAAAAGATGAAAATCGCCTGACCACGATTTTGGTAGCTGGTCTTTGGCAAGTGAGAACGAGAGTACGCCGGATGTCCCGAGGGATACAGACACGGCGCCTTCGCGGTAGCCTCCAACTGCGCGTGCAGCGGTTGCCTGATCACCGGCTCCGATGACCATAGGAATGGACGGTGTATGGGACACAACATAGGTGGCGAGATTAAGTTCCCCTGCGATATCTGATGCATCCGCAGGTTCCGGAAGTACATGTGCCGGAAGGTGCGCGATATCCAGTATGTCTGCCTGCCATTTACCTGAAACGGGGTCGTAGCACTGCATACCGGCCGCCTCGTTCCTGTCGGTAACAAACCGGGCTGAGGGATCCAGCGCATGACGGAGGTAATCTTTGGCACAGTAAAGGCGCTGGGTTTTGGATGGCAGAGTCGGATCCATATTTACTGCCCATAACCATTTTGCCAGCGTAAAGTCTGGTAATGGAATATTACCCGTTTTCTTTACCCATTCAGCGCGGTTGAGAGGGGTTTGGTTCAGCGCATCGAAGCCGTCCATATCGAGCCAGAGCCTTACCGGGGCGACAATATCCCCGTCTTTCCCGGTAGCTAACAAAGTATGCATCTGACCACTGAAGCCGAGGGCTTCCGGCTGGTGGATTTTCATCATCTCCCGCAACAGCTTGTGGGCAATGCGGTGCCAGGTTTCCGGCTCCCGCTCTGGTGCACCGTGCTCGTTATAGGTTTCGCTGCGAGCCCAGACGACGTCGCAGTCCTGGCCGCTCACGGTTACCAAAACGGCTTTCATTGATGATGTTCCTACATCCAAACCACCAAAGTATCGCGTCATAGCGTCCTCCAACTGTTCCCTTATCCTTTCACTGCACCGGCGGTAAGCCCCCGGACAAATGCCCGTTGTACCGCCACATAGAGAAGGATCAACGGGATCGCGATAATCACCAGAATGGCAAACAGTGCCCCGGGGTTTGCCATGTAAAACCCGGAATACTGCATGGGAATTATGGTGAGGGTTTTCATTTCACTTTCGGTCATGATGACCAGTGCCAGAAAGAACTCGTTCCATGTGGTAATAAATTGCCAGATAGCGACGAATACCAGCGCCGGACGGATAAGCGGCAGGGCGATATGCCAGTAGACCTGGAACATACTGCACCCGTCGATGCGCCCTGCATCAAAAAGCTCCTGGGGCGAGTCTTCCAAAAAACCTTTGAGGATAACGACGGCAAAGGGGACGCCAAGGGCAATATACGGCAGGATCAGCCCGGCATATTTGTTCACCCAGCCAAAAGTTTTCAACAAAACGGCAAGTGGCAGCACCAATGACGCAATAGGCACCATCAGGGTGGTAAGCAAAATGGCATAAAGCAGCAGGGAGCCGGGCAATTTCAGTACACTGATGGCAAAGGCGAACAGCGAAGAGAGCGCGATCACTGCGAGCACAGTGACAACGGTAACAATCAGGCTGTTGAGGAAAAAAACATGCAGTGGGTTATCGGAAATCACGGTGATGAAATTGTCGAATGTCACCGGCCAAACAAAAAGCTGGGGGTCGAAAACCTGTGCCGGTGTCCTTACGGCCATGGTGAACATGTAAACTTCCGGGATCATCCAGACAAGCAGCACCAACAACAGGACCAAGTGGATGATGATGCGTTTGCGCTGCGCCGGGTCGCCCACTGCACGGAGAAAACCTGTGATCATGCGGATTCCCTCCCGCCGGTACCAAGCTGGCTGCCGAGGAACATGATTTGCAGCACCGAAAGCACAAAGGCAATGACCAGTACAATGACAGACAACGCCGCACCGATACCCAGATCACCCAGTACAAAGGATTGCTTGAAAATATAGGTGCCGAAAATCTCGCTGGCATGGTTGGGGCCGCCGTTGGTCATCAGGAAAACCACCGGGAAGGTTTGCAACGTTCCGATAATGCCAAGCAAAAGCAGCGATTTGGTGACGTTGGAAAGCATCGGGATGATGACAGACACCGCCAGACGCAGCCCTTTTGCGCCGTCGACCCGGGCCGCCTCAAGGATTTCGCGCGGGAGGTTGGTTAACCCGGCGATGTACATCAGCATAGAAAAGCCGGTCCATTGCCAGATATTGACCACAATCAGTGCGTAAATCGCGCTATCCGGATCCCCGAGCGGGGAGGATTTCAGGGTAATGCCCAGTATCTTCAGGTATTCCTGACCGATACCGTAATAGGCGCATAGATTTGCAGCCAGATAAGGCTGACGACGGACACAGACGTTACTACCGGCAGAAAGTACATGGTGCGAAAAAACGTACGCCAGCTGTCAGTGTAGAACTCGATAAAGTAGGCGATGATACCGCCGATAAGCATCTGAACCGGAATGGTAATCGCAGCCAGAGAAACATGTTTTTCATCACTGTCCAGAACACCGGATCAGTGATGACTTCTATATAATTATCCAGTCCGGAGTAGTGAGTATTTTGCAGGGATGTACCGGAGAACAGGCTTTTCACTGCTACCCAGGCGATGGGGTAGGCAATAAACGCCATAAAAACCAAGGTAGCTGGAAGCAGGAAAAGGTAGCTGCTGATTGGCTGCATCCACACCGGGCGAGCTGCTGGCCTTTGCCCAAACGGCTTGTGTAACCCGGCTTCCTGCAATGTTGACTTCATGGCGTCTCCTTCCCAAAAGCTTCCCAAAATTTGTCACTTCAAGGCAGAGGTGGGTGCCCTGGGGCACCCACAAAGTAGATTTTTATTTAGAGAGCGCCTCGTCAGAGGTTTTCTGCATTTTCTTCGCGCCGTCCTCCGGTGTCATGCTGCCTGCGGCGACGCCGGCAAGGACGTTCTCCAGTGCGTCAGAAATAACCGGGTCAGCAAAACGCTGGTTTTCCGCGACGGCAAGATCCTTCATAAACCGCGCCGACATCTCTTTTACATGGTCTGTGACATCACCCTGAGGGCCGTGTCCATCAAATGCCGGAAGGTCATTGAGATCGTTCAGCGCCTGTTGAAGCGCAACGCCGTTCACCAGTGAGGCGAGGAACTTCCATGCCGCCGGGTTGTTTTCGCCATTTCTTGTCAGACCATAGCCGATATCAATGCCACCCACCGGCGGTGAAGTACGCTCGGAATCCGGCATCGGTGGCAAGTGGAAAAAGTCGAAGCCGTCCATGTTCTGGACATATTCAGAAAGTGGTGGTGGGAACTTGCTCTCCTGCATCCACCAGGAACCGAGCGCCATCATGCCAACCCGGCCCTGGGCAAACAGTTGTGCGCCAGTTGGGTAAGCGTGGGCACCCAGAGCGCCGGTCTGGAATACCCCGTCATCAAAGAGCTTCTTCCAGGAAGCCAGCGCTTTGACCAGCTCCGGGTCTGTCCATTTCGCCTGGCCGTATTGGGCTTTTTCAGCCAGTCCCGGTGCATACTGGTTAGCGAGCATCAGGAAGACGTTGATATTTTGCCAGCCGTCCGCTGCGCCCTGGAACATGGGGATAAGGCCGTTGTCAGACAGCTTTTTGGCCGCTGCAACAAGCTGGTCGTAATTTGTTGGTACTGTAATACCGAGGTTTTCAAACTGCTTGCGGTTGTACCAGATTGCCAGAACCTGTGACTCCTGGGGCAGGATATAGAAACCGTCGTCACCGGCGGGGTTGCCCATTCGCATTTGCTTTACGTTGATGGGGAAGACTGACTTGATCCAGTCCTCGCCCCATTCGCTGGCTGCAAGTTTGTTCAGCGGTACCAGGTTATCGCGGTAACGTTGGGTGAACGCACCGGGCTGTAAGCCGATCACATCCGGCAACCCGCCTGAAACGGCTGCCGCTTTCAGGGCAGTGAGGTACTCCGGGGAGTAATTGTAGTAGGTGTACTTTACGTCGATATCCGGGTTTTCTTTTTCAAAGGCCGCGATGGATTTCTCCATCGTGCTTTGAATAAACCAGGACCAGACAGTAACTGTTTCCTTTGCTGACGCTGTGTGAGTTAAGCCTGCCAGGGCGAGAGCGCTGACAGCTATCTTCCATCCCGTTTTCATTTTGCTGAACTCCATGTTGTAGGGTGACGTCTTTTGTGTTCGAAAATTGGCGGAATCCTAAGCCGCAACCAATGACGACAACCGGTTCACTAAAGGTGTACCCGCCAGGCCAAAGGCTTCCATCAACGCGTCCGGGTGACCGGATTCGCCAAACCTGTCTGAAATGCCCACGCGGTGGAGGAGGTGCGGTTGCCGGTGCTCGTCAAGCAGGTAACCGACGGCGTCCGCCAGTCCACCGTGTATGGAATGTTCTTCCACCACTGCCACTGGTGCTGACCATTGTGACAATGCATCCGCCAGTGATGCGCCGAGCGGCTTTATCCGGGTGACGGCAATAACCCGGGTGCTGAGGCCGACCTGTTCAAGCACTTCTGCAGCCGCCAGCACTTTGGCTGTTAATGTACCGGTGGTGATTACGGTCAGGTCGCTGCCGTCGCGCATTATCCGGAATGCCGGGGTTTCGGCTTGCGGGCGTTGCTCTGGTGCCAACAGTGTGGGTGATGGGAATCGGGAGAGGCGGACATAGGTCGGGCCGTCGTGGGCAAGAATATCTTCCGTTACCCATGCCAGATCGTTGGCATCAATGGGGGAATAAACCTGAATATTGGGAATGGCCCGCATGATGGCAATGTCTTCCACTGCCTGTTGTGTGGCACCGTCCTCACCGAGGTTAATGCCCCCGTGGAAGCCGAAGAATTTGACGTTGAGTTTTGGGTAGGCAACCGAAATCGCAATCTGGTCACAGGCGCGCCGGGTAAGAAACGCAGCGAAAGTGTTCACGAAAGGAATTTTGTTCATGGTCGCAAGACCGGCTGCGATCCCTACCATGTTCTGTTCTGCAATCCCGATGTTCATATGGCGCTCCGGCCAGTTGTCCGCAAAGGATGCGGTCTTGGTAGACTTGGAAAGGTCGGCGTCCAGCATCATGACATCAGAACGGTGTTCGCCAATTGAAAGGGCGATCCGGGCATACGCGTCCCGCAGGGAAATCGGACTTTGGTAGTCGAATGTAACAGTCTGGCTCATGACATCACCTCCTCACAGGCTTTCTGGTACTCTTCATCGCTTAATGAATGGCTATGCCACTCAACCCGGTCTGCCATAAAGGAGACCCCTGCACCTTTAGTGGTATGGGCGACAACACAGCGTGGCTGTTCGCCGGGTTCGTCTGAAGTGGCCCACTCAATGGCCGCTATTACTTCCTCCATAGACTGGCCGTCTATCTCTTTAACTGCCCAGCCGAAGGCCTTGAGTTTGGGGGAGTAGGGGGTGATGTCCTGGATTTCCTCTATCCGGCCATCATTCTGGATACCGTTGGCGTCGATGATGGCAACCAGTTGGCGAGAATGGCTGCTGCCGGCGTAGGCGACTGCTTCCCATATCTGTCCTGAATTCAACTCCCCGTCACCGAGCACGACAAAGGCAAAATGATCAGTGCCATTTTCTGCCAGTACACGAGCTTGCCCGATACCGACAGAAAGCCCCTGCCAAGAGAGCCGGTAGACATCTCTATTTCCCGCAGGCGGGAGCGGTCTGGGTGGCCCTGTAACCGGCTGCCCAGTTGACGCAGGGTTTTCAGTTCCGGCTCGGGTATCAGGTCGCAAAGAGCCAGCACGGCATAAAGGGCCGGGACGGCATGGCCTTTGGAGAGAATGACGTGGTCCCGCTCGGTGCGGGAAATCCAGTTTTCATCCGGCTTAATCCTCCCCAGATAAAGCGCGGTCAGGATTTCAATACAGGAAAGACTGCCACCCGGGTGGCTGATCCGGCGGCGTAGATCTGGTCAAAAACGTATTTTCTTGCCAGCTTGGCGGCAGCCAGCAGGGGAACGACGGCAGTGCTTTCACTCATGATCTGACCCTCTTGGTTTCGTTCAATAGTTTGCCCCGGTCAAGTGCCCGGTTTACCTGGTCAGATTTGCTCAGCATCTCCGGGGAAGCGCTGACCAGGCATTGGTAAATCACTTCGTTGAACATGATTTGCATGAATCGGTTCATTGCTGCATCCATGCCATACATGCCGGTACCGGGCGGCGTTAATACGGTGATATCTGCCATCTGGTCAAGCTCAGAATTGGCTTTGGCGGTAATAACCAAAAGCCGGGCATCCCGCTCTTTGATGGTCTGGGCGACGCCAATCATTTCCCGTGTCATGCCTGAATAGGAGATAACGATACCGAGGTCTTTCGGTGTCATCAGGGAGGCGTGGACCAGCTGGGTATGGCAGTCGAGCTCAAAGCTGACGGGCATGCCGACGCGAAGCAGCCGCTGGTAAAGATCTAGGGCCGCGATTGAGGACTGTCCGGCACCAAAAGCCATAAGCCGTCGCGCCTGGCGTATTTCCGTGAGGGCATCTGTCAGGACATTCGACTGTGCAAGCATGTCGGAAAACCGGAGTGCCCGGACGGAGGAGTTCTGGAATATCTTTTCAGCAATATCGAAAGGGGAATCCCCTGGTGAGATATCCGGGCCGCTGTCTGGTGCCGCGTCGACCTGGGCTTTCATGGCTTTGCTGGCTTTGAGCATTTCTGCCCGTAACTCTTTTTGCCCGGCACAGCCAAACCGGTTGGCGAGCTCCCGATAGTGGCGCGGCTGGCATTGGCATGCTCACAGATTTTTTCGGTACTCATGGTGGCGAGTCGGAATTCGGACAACGACAACAGGTATTCCACCAAACGCCTTTCGGCGGGATTCAGCTCCGCTTGGGACATTTGGCTGATGAGGTTTTCCTTATCCGTTGATAAGTCCGTTGTTCTGTCCATCCGTAAACGCCTTCTCCAACATCTTTCCGTGATGCAATTTGTTTCAAATATCCGGGTATCACCTGATATTTGAGTTATGGCAAATCATTCGCTGAGACGGCTGTGTCAAAGAAAAGAAATGGATGGATTGGGAAAACTCAGGGGTGGGAAAGATTCAGCCCGCATGATCCGGGCTGAGGTTTTGAATCAATTATTAGGTCAAAAATGTTTAGGCGGGCCTGTTAATTTTGTACAGACACTGGCGCGCAAGAGGGTGACCTTCTTCAATGGCCGGGTGATCAAACTCTTCCCCGGTATCATGCATTCCCAGCCTGTTCATTACTCGGCGTGAAGGTTGGTTGTCCAGCGATGTAAAGGCATAGATAGCCTGTTCTTCCAATTCATTGAATGCGTATTCGAGGCTTGCCTGTCCGGCTTCGGTGGCGTATCCAAACCCCCAGAACGGTTGGGCAAGGCGCCAACCCACTTCAACAAAAGGGGCGCCCGGAATCCCGGTACGAATAAGTCGCAAGCCAGTAAAACCAATAGTCTGTCCGGTGGATTTCAGCTCAAGCGCCCAGAAACCATAACCTTCTTCAGCAATCAAATCGTAAAGTCTCTGGTAAAGAGCCAATGCCCCTTTTTCATCAAGCACAGAAGGGAAGTAGCGCATGACTTCAGGTCGGCAGACATCTCTATCAGGGGCTGCTGATCACGCAGTTCCCACTGCCTGAGGATTAAACGTTCTGTTTCAAGCTGAGCCATAGGAATCCTTTTCTTTCAAATTGTTATAAGCATCCTGCCAGATGGAAACCATCCGGTCACCATAAAGGTAGAAGTAAATGTCCAAATTTTGGAATGCAGGTTCACTGCACACTGAAATCGCCACGTCGGCAGCTTCTTCATGTGGGTAACCGTATGCGCCACATGAAATAGCGGGAAAGGCGACAGATTTGCAGCCATTTTCCATTGCCAGTGTCAGGGAACGCCGGTACGCCGATTCCAGTACCGCCCGGGGATCTTCAAAGCGTCCGTAAATCGGCCCCACAGTATGGACTACGAACTGGCACGGTAAGTTCCCCGCAGCGGTGATTCTGGCGTCACCAAATGGGCAGCGTATCCCATTTATAGCCTCTACTTGCAGGCAGGCTTCCCGAAGTGAAGGCCCTGCAGCACGGTGGATCGCCCCGTCTACACCGCCGCCACCCAGCATCTGCGGATTGGCCGCATTCACGATGGCGTCAACATTGGCCTGGTCCCCTTCAAGTATATGGATGTTGTTCATGAAAACTCCGGAGTTTGCTCTGGTAATTACAGTATCTGCAATGTCCCGGGAAGACAGCTATGTATTTGTAGGAATTTGGCAAAAGCGATTTGCCAAATTGGCTTCGAGGGGCACTCGTGCTTTTGGGGAACTAATATAATTTATGAATCTAAACTTATATACCCAAGCCACCTCTAGGTGCGTCATTC
>BAXG01000059.1 GCA_001310455.1 Photobacterium sp. JCM 19050 | reverse complement strand
TCCAGCCAGCGTCGAAAGCAGCTTCAATGTTTTCTTCTTCAAGCTGTTTGGTCAGCCCAATTTCGAATTTGCTTCGGTGGGACTGGATGAAGTCATTGAAGGCTTCCTCAATGAGGATTTGTGAAAACATGGCGTTCTGGATGTAGTCGGACTGGCGGTGTTTAAGATCCGAATTGTGCAGGGCGCGAAGGATAGCGACTACCGCTGTCATGTTTCCGTTTTGGAAGTCGTTGATCAGGTAGTCGATGAAGTCATCTTCGTAGTTCAGGCCACAGACCTCATTGCCGAACCGGATGTCATCGCCACACCGTTCCATGTAGGCATCGAGCAGGTTATCCCACGATTCCTGTGCGCAGACCTGGCGGTCGTGATTGTTCATGGCAATGACGGTGGCGCATGGTTGGTTTGAATGATAAGACATGGTGCTGTTCCTCTTCGCAAGCGTGGAGTACGAACACTTCTCCGACATGTATTCAGTTTGATGAATTAAACGTTAAGACTCATATCAATTGGATTTTAGTTTAACCCATTAAACATTTCAGTCAAACAAAATGTTTAATTGATTAAACATATTTTCAGGGGATAACAAAAAACCCGCAGTGAGCGGGTTTGAAGAATTATTGATAGTTCAGAAAGTTAGTACAATACAGAAGACCAGAAAACCTTCCCAATAATCCGGATCCGCTGGCTTTCCTCTAATGAATAGGATTCGTCTGGATATTCTTGAGTATTGTAGCTGCGTAATCGGATACCACCCCCAGGCAGACGGTAGATAAGTTTTACGCGTAGGAGCCATCGTGATTTATGGCATACATTTTACCGTCCACAATATCGGCAGCAGACGTATTTACACCAATCACTGAACCGTCGGGTAGGACAGGCTCCATACTTGTCCCTGAGACTTTTACACAAACTGCTGCGGTAATAGGAACACCAACACGTTTCAGTGTCGATTTAGCGAACTTCAGTTTATAGGTGGTATGTTCTAGCGGATCGAAAGTACCGTCTCCGGCAGCTAATTCCACATCTGCCAAAAAAGGAAGATCGACATCATCTTCATCCGGCTCTGATGAACTATCCCAAGCTCTATTCGACCAACGATAGACGCATTCTCGACAATAGGGCGTTTAGTCGGTGTCTCAATACCTTCATCAAGATCCTTGGCATCGAGGCCAAGTACTTCTGCAAGCTTAAAGAGATTTCTACCTTTTGGTCTAGACAGACCATTTCTCCAAAGAGAAACCGTCCCTCTGGATACACCCACTCTCTTAACAATGTCTGCTGGCTTTAAGCCGAGCTTAACCATGTACTGGTTAATCAGTTCTGAAGTCTCCATGTTTTACATGTTAAACATTATTTTGTTTAACCGCCTAGACACAGAATGTTTAATGGATTAAATTTTGTTTAATCGTGGCAACGGGAGGTGTTCATGAAAAAGAAGGACGTGATCGACTACTACGGCAGTCAATCAAAAGCAGCTCGAGCCCTAAGAATTCATCGATCAACCATTTCTAACTGGCCTGATGATGTACCTCCTTTGACCGCATATCGAATTGAACGGATGACGAAAGGAAAGCTGAAGTTCTTAGACCCTTGGTTAGAAGAAATTGAGCTTAGTACGCAGCATAAACTCAGACAGGAGCAGTGCCAATGACCCCTCAAAAACACCGCCTGATGACACTTCACAAGTACATTTCAAAGTGGTTGCAGCGTAATGGAATGAGCCAGTCTGTCGTCGCTCAGGAAATTGTTGAGAATTTTAGGGCGTTAGATCTGGATAAAGCACTTCAGGTTGAAGACATCTTTTTCATGGATACCGGTGATGTCTTCACTGATGTCGCTACAAATCGTCAGAAGATCTTTCGTTGGCTGGGCTTTATGGACAACGGAGCTAAGCGAAGTCCAAGCCGCCTTTTCTTTGTCGAGCAGGCAATTGTTGCTGCCATGCCACCTGATATTCGGGCTTCCTACCTTAACGAGATCTACGGCGACTGCGGGATGTTCTTTGGTGCTGAAGCTATCGCCACTGAATTCTGCCGGCTGGATCCGTCGAAGATGACGGAGTCGATGATCAAAGAAGGTTCAGAGGCTCAAATCGCACTGCTTCAATTGGGGGAGAATCCCAACCATGAAAAGGTCCGGGAAGCGATTCAGGAACTGCGCGAATCCATTGCCACGAACCTTAGCGCGCTCCGTCTGATTTACGAGAAGTACGGGAGGTGAGGTATGAGTATCATCCGAGTCAAACGCCCCAATCATTTCAGCATAATCAGTAACGCCGTTTTTGCTGATAACCAGCTTTCTTTCCAGGCCATGGGTTTGCTGTCGTACCTCCTGTCTAAACCTGACGACTGGACGGTGAGTGTGGACCACCTGGTGAAGGTCACGGAGGGGACATCCAAGAAAACCGGACGGGAAGGGCTCTACAACATCCTGAAGGAGCTCAAGCGTGCCGGGTTTGTTCATGTTCAAAAACATGCCAGTGGCAAGGTGACTTACACGGTGCATGATGAGCCTCATCCGGATAAGCCTGATAAGGAAAACCCCGATGAGGGAATGCCTGATACGGCTGACCCTGATGAGGCTAAGCCTAATCAGGCTGAGCCGACACTACTAAATACTGAATATAAACAAACACTGAACAGGACCAATAAAACGTGCGCGCAAAGCGCCAACGACCCCGCCGCTTTCCACCTGCTGTCAAAAAGTGGGGATTACTTCCCCGTTACCGAAGACTACCTTTCAGAGCTGACCAACGCTTTCCCCCAGGTGAATGTCAGGCAGAGCTTGCCAAAGCTGCCCAATGGCTCATTGCCAACCCGCCGAGACGGAAAACCCTGAGAGGCATGAGGCGTTTTGTCAGTAACTGGCTATCCAGGTCTGAGCGTTTTGCATCTTCGCCGCAGCCTGCGATGAACCGCCAGGAAGCACTGGAAGCGCGTAACGCCCAGGTGGTTTCTGAATGGCTCCAGGAAAAGTTCGGCAACGTTTACGACCAAGCATCATGAGGCAGGGATATGCGTGAATCCGATGCGGACCAGTTTGCGACGCGATTAACCGAAGTGCTGGCGATCTACCAGCGCAGCATTTCGAAAGGGGTGATCGGTACATGGTGGAGGGCGCTGAAGCACTTTGACTTTTCGGCAGTGGACGAGGCGTTGGACAAGCATGTTCAGAACCCGGATGAAGGGCAGTACGCCCCAAAGCCTGCGGACATCATCAAGTTGCTCGGTGGTACCAGCAAAGACAGGGCGTTGATTGCCTGGGCTGACGTTCAATCCGCGATAGGCACAGTGGGTGGTTACAACTCCGTGGTGTTCCCAGACCCGTTAATCCATGCTGTGGTCACTGACATGGGTGGCTGGTCAAAGCTCTGCCAGACCGAAGAGCCTGAAATGCCTTCAGGGGAAACGAATTTCAGAACCGGTACCGGGCATACCTGTTCAACCCGCCAAGCTCTTACCCGCAAAAGCTGATTGGTCTGTCCGAGACGACAAACTCAGCGGGTGGGAAGGACGTTGACCCGCCAATTCCGTTTGGTGACAAGAACCAGTGCCGGGTGACCTTCGCCAACGGCAGGAAACCTACCTTGTCCAAGGGATCCGCATTACTCCAACCGAAAGAAGGGGGAGAGCATGTTTAAATCTGACTTATCGAAGGATGATCTTGAATACCTGGCGATGCGGAAGGAGCTGGAGACTCAGGCAGCGAGAGCATTTGTCCGGCAGGTGGTGATCGTCAACTATCGGAGCTACACGCCATTGCGTGAGCAGATGATTATCCGAAAGCTCAGCGACACTTTTGGGGTGGAAGAAGAAACCATCAGGTTGCGCTGGTACAAGACCGGGATACCCGACTTTTTCCTTGAAGACGTACTGACGTACTGCCGGATCAACGGGTTGAAGATGTGGCGACATTCATTCAGGCCACCGGATGAGATTGTGATGATGTGTCTGGAGCGAAAGAAGTACCAGAAGGCCAGCACGAAGAAATCCAGGGAGGCTGCATGATGGAACTATTGGAGTGGTACGCGATAGCCTGCTTGGTTAGCTGGACGGTTTGGTTTGGGGCGATTGCGATACGGGGAGGGCAGGATGACAACAAACGATAACCTGTCATTTGTGAAGGCGAGGGGGCTTGTATTGGCACCGATGTCTGAGAACGAAGAAGCTTTCCTTAATTCCAAAAGGGTAGGGGCAGTGCTGGAATTCCCCAAGCCCAAGGAAGTGAGGAATCCGTTTTTCCACCGCAAGTTCTTTGCCCTGTTAAACCTCGGTTTTGATTACTGGGAGCCAACGGGAGGAACACTTTCACCGACTGAGCGCAAGCTGCTGGAAGGGTTCGCGCATTACCTGGGAGAGCAGGGCGGGAAGTTCGATGTGTTTGAATCTCTGGCTAACCACTACATGGATGCGGTGGCGCTGCGGCGCGCCCACATCACGGCAGAGAAGTCGTTCGAGGCTTACCGGAAGTGGGTGGCGATTGAGGCCGGGTTCTTTGATGTGACGGTGCTGCCAAACGGCATTATCCGCAAGGAGCTAAGAGCATTGCCTTTGCCAGTATGGATGATAGTGAGTTTCGGGAGCTGTATCAGGCGGCTTTCACGGTTATCTGGAACCATATTCTGTACCGTAACTTCCGGCACGAGTCGGAGGTGGATGTGGCGGTTAACCAATTGCTGGGGTTCGCATGAGTATTCCAAAGCAAAAGGAGTTCAGGTCAGCCCAATGGCGTGAAGACGCCAAAGGGCAGTCCTGCTCGTTGCAGATACCGGGTGTGTGTAACCACGACCCGGAGACGACAGTGCTGGCGCACCTACCAGCCCGATGCATGGTATGGCTTACAAGTCAGACGACTGGTTTGCCGTAGACTGCTGTAGTGCCTGCCATGATGTGATTGATGGGCGGGTGCCGTTTGATTGGATGCCCGGTGAAAGGGAGCGATTCTGTCTACAGGGATTATATGTAACCTGGAACCGGAGGTTGGGAAAGAGCATTGGCTGCTGACGCAGCCAAAAGAATACTATTGCTTATTGACCGGAGAAGGGGT
Source organism: Photobacterium sp. JCM 19050 (assembly GCA_001310455.1). Classification (GTDB taxonomy): domain Bacteria; phylum Pseudomonadota; class Gammaproteobacteria; order Enterobacterales; family Vibrionaceae; genus Parasalinivibrio. Next base: position 17,316 of record BAXG01000059.1, on the reverse strand, counting down.
CATATGTGTTATGTGGTTTATTTGGTACTATCAGTGCTTTTACGAGTTAACAACATGTAAGACGCTGTCATAAATATAGAGTTGAGTAACTCTAGAGTGACTACAAAACCATAGATTAGCATTATAGTTGAGATAGTTGTCGTCACGGGCTCATCAGGGAAAGCTCGGAAGAACACCGAAAGCAACATAATCACACTATAAACCAACAACGGATACGCCATATCCGCTGGTAGCATTTCCGGACCAGTAATCTTGCTGTCACCATTTGAATTTTTTACGCTTTGACGGAGCTTGTCTAAAAACTCTGTTGGCAGCGCAAACAGCAAATGCAAAAACACCTATACCAAAGCCAAGTATATCGGGGAAGATACCCAAAATAGCGTCTTCTGGGTTAAAATCAGATATATTGTTATGAATCAATGCATATGCCATAAGGTATCCTGAAATGATAGAGAAGAGTAACCCCTTCCCTATACGCTGCTTCCACATTTCAAAAGGCGCTGTCTGTTGCAAGTGTACTGGATTCCCCTTGTACACATATGCATTAGCGATTCTAAAAAGTACGCCTAGTATAGGTACTTTATTTACTGCCTTTCTCATGATTTATACCTTTTCTCAGCTTTGTAAAAAGCTTTTTAGCGTTCAAAGCTAGCTCATTGGCTTTGTTAATCGCAATTTTCACATCTAGTGCAAAGTCTAACTCAGTTTTATTTTCGCCACCTTCCCTTTCTTTAACGGGCTCAACTATTGGGGCATCAGTCATTTTATAGGTTTCAGTTTTACCGAGCTTATCCTTATAACGAATAGCTGCATTACCAAATTTACACGCTAAACCTAAGTATGCCATAGCGTTTTTTGTTGGCTCAGACATAACCGACTTTTTCGCAGCTTTTTCTACGTGCACAATAGAATCGATATGTTTGTCCTTCATTTCCTGTTCAACCGACTTTAACATCTCTTCTTCTAATGCGTCCGACCAATCTTCCGAGTTTGAAAACGTCAGTTCGACATGAACTCGCTTATAAGATTCAGCTTCATCGATTACCTTAATGAGAGACTCCGAATTGGTCATCTCAATTATGTGGATAGTGTAGTTAGGATACTTAGCTTGGCGATGTTCATCGAGGAATTCTTCCAAGCTTCTGTTAGAACGTGCACCGAAGGTAAACCTTTACCCTTTTCGATCGCCAAAATGTGCTTATTGAAGTCGAAAACAAAGCGGAACAAGTACTTTTTACTAGAGTCACCTCCTGAAGATACATACTTTTCCTCGTCGTCCAAAGTACCGAATACTTTTTCGACGTTGTCGTATTTCATGATAGTACCATACGCAATATCGTCTCTTATCGTCATAGACTCTGGAGCAAAGAAAAAGTCATTACGTAGGTTATGTGAAATACCGAATAAGTTCTTTTTACGTAGGTACTCGTCGACTTTAAGCTTAAGAGAGGAAAAAACTGCCTTGTAGCCATCCGCTCCAATCATCTTGTCATTTTTGTCGAGTGGAAGAATTTGAATATTATAAAATTTGAAACTAGCCATTAACATTAACTCATTGATAAATTTTTTGTTTCGATAATATATCTTATAAATTAGACAATGCAATCAAATGATTATGAAAACGCAACAGGTCACACAACGAATGACATGGATTCCCCCTCACGAGGATTTGCCACACTTAGGTGTCGCTTTAAATACTGGAGGCAACCACGTCTTCTGATTTTTGCTACGTGTTCTATCAAACCTCATCAGTCATATTGGATGATTACTCTAAGCAATGACCATGTAGCGGCGGTGACAGCAGGAAGGTGAAAGCTTTGTTGTTGGAGAGCATTGGCTGCTGACGCAGCCAAAAGAATACTATTGCTTATTGACCGGAGAAGGGCTCATATGTGTTAGGTTTAATTTGCCCGAATTGTAACGTCGATATTATTGTCCTTGGCAAGATTATTAGCCATATCGATTATTGCTTTTTTTGCAGTATCTATTTCGTCCATTTGATTGCCGTTTAGAATGATAAACGGAGAACCTGAGCTATTTTTTTCTTTATTATATATTTGTATGATTTTTGATATCTCAAATTCTATAGCTTCCAACTTATATTGATTCTCTTCTGAATATTCATAGAGTGACTTAGAACTGTAACGCTTCCCTTTAAGAGTTCCAGCACATATGACTTCTTTTATCTCTTTAAGCCCTGTAACCATATCGGTATAGCACCCTTCTTGATGTCCACGGTCTCGTATGGCGCTACGATTAAGAAAGCTAAGTACAATTTCCAGACAGTTTTTATCCTGTAGCGGACTAAGTCTATTTATTGGTAACTCACGCTGCAAAATATTATTCACTGCTACTATTTTTTCGTGACTTGCACTTTTTATCTTATTTACAAGGTATTGCATATCCACAACTCGAGCTTTATCAAACTGAGTCTTAGTACATTTAACAAAACCAAGTATAATTAGCTCTTTGTATGACATTTTTTTCTTTTCATACATCGCTATAGTTTTATCAACTTTCTTCTTGTCCGCAGTTGTTGTAACTTGAACAGCTATTCCTTGCTTCTGATCTAGCAAGTCAATCGCTGGATAATTAGGCTTTATATCATTTAAGTTCTGATAATCTGCTTTTTCTAACACATTAAGCAGATCCCTAACCACAATCTCAACGCTAAACGCTATATCATTAAATGACTGCTTTACATTATTCTTTATACAAAGTTGTAACAATGTTAGCAAATCAATAGATTTTTTAATTTCTTGTTCTGTATTCATTTTTTTCTCTAAAGTTATTTTAAACCTAACAATTTAATAGAAGGCACTACGCGCGTTTTTCTACCAGAAATTCGCCGTATAGTTCCGTTACAATGTAACTCGAAATTCTAATTTATCTCTTTACTTCAGTGGGATACCGAGATATTCAATATTGTCTCAGTCATGTTTTCGGGCGGGTGCCTGATAGTCTGCCGAAATTTAACTAAATGGTTTTCCTGTACGTATAACCATACGTTTTAACCACGCTACCGCCCTTGGGTCATGGCCCCAAAGCCAGAGTCAGCAACAGTGTGGTGGTCATATGATACATGGTGTGTATTTTAAGCAGGCGAGAAGTGGCTTAACAGCTTAATGTCTAGAAATGTGAGGTGATTGACTGCTCATTAAACAATTGGGATATTAATCAAGTTATCAGTAAAATGGAAATATCTGCTCGGAAAATGAATGCGACCTGAGATATTCATAATGCGGCATAGGTCTAATAAAGTGATCACCTCTTGGGGCTGTTTCTCCACATAAGGCAGAATGACTCCCAACACCCATCCTTCAAGGTTCAAATCCAATCCATCCCCAGTTCTAATGAACCAAAACATCAATGACACCTTTGCTTATGCTGCCAGATATCTACTGCCCCAAATGCCACCAGGATGAAGAGTTCCTGTTCGATACGTTCACCGGGCTTTGCTACTGCGAATGTGGTGAGGTTGTGTTGCTGTCGGATGAGGAGAGGGTGGGGTTGATGGAGGTTTCGGAAACGGTAGAGGAACGCCGTGGTGTTTCCTGTTTTTCGAATTCAATTGAGATGGATTTTTTGACAGGAAGCTAGTTTGGAATCAAAGACGAGAAGCCAGCTTCTTGTAAACCGCATCTTTGTCACGCTTACCGATAGCGATGACATAAACCACTACTTCGTCGTCAATGACTTCATAAGCCAACCGGTAGCCTGCGGTCCGAAGCTTGATTTTATATACCGATTCGTAACCTCTGAGTTTTGAAGCAGGTACATGGGGATTTTCAAGCCGTTCTTTCAGCTTCTTCTTAAACTGGCTCTGGATAGGTGGAGCAAGCTTACTCCATTCCTTGTGAGCCGCTGGCAGGAATTTGAGCTTATAGGTCATCGATATTGACTTCTACCGCTTTAGATAGGTCTTTTCTGCGTTCCTCAACTAACTTGGCAAGCTCGTAGTCGTCAATCAAGTCCATCAGAAACTCATAGGTTTCAGCAGGGATAAGGTAAGCAGCCGGTTTGTTGTGGTTCAAAATGGCAATGGGTGACCCGTTGGCTTCATTCATCAAAGCTGTTGGATTTTTCTTTAACTCAGAAATGCTTGCTGAATAGTCAGCCAAAACCTGTCTCATAGTCATTCCAAATAAGTATCAAATTTAGGGCTAATTTTAGACCTTATTTGTAATTTAAGCCAGAGGCGCTGGAAGTTGGTATACAGTCAGCCTTGTTTGTCAGCGTTACCGTCTAATTGATCGGTCTTATGCGCCGTCGCATCTTTTGTCTCACCACCAGAAACGTCCACAGCTTCGACCAGACTTTGTATGACGCTTGCGTCTGCCAAGCTCCGATTCTGTTTTTGCATAGAACGCTTAGCCTTGGAAAGGTCCAGATCGGCAATCAGGTCTTCGTTGTTTTCAAATTTTTTGTCGAACTCATGCGCTTTCATGGAGGGTAATCTCCGTTTTCCGAGAACATCTGACTGAAATGATTCGAATGTTGGTCCCGCGGTCGGTGATGACGCCTGAGCAGTGTTTTCAGTTAAACATAGCACCAGGTAACGGGCTTCGTCCTCGCCTCACCCCTGTGAATCTGATTTTCACAATATCTTTGTGGGTATTTTCTGAACGGATCTTATACTTGTGATGAATGTGTATTTTATGTGTTTCAATGATGTCTGATGATAGATATCTAAGAAATGAAAAAAATCAGGTAAGCTATATTCGACTCTACTAATGTTAGTTAGTGTCGCTAAGACATTGAATAGGAAGTTCTCTTATGACAACAAAAAAAGTCATGACATGGGTGTTCGGCACCATATGTGTTTCAGCGATTCTTACGATTGTACTGATGAGCCAAATATTGACTAATGCCGATACGTTGATGACCGCTTCACAGGTTCGGTATTCGTCATATCAAATAGCTGATGAGCTTAGGCAAGGCTCTGATGACCTGACGCGCTTAGCCAGAACGTATTCCCTGACTGGTAATGAAGATTACGAAAAAATGTACATGGACATTCTCGCAATCCGTGATGGGAAAAAGCCCACCCCAGAAAACTACCATCAAATTTACTGGGATTTGGTGCTGAATTACGGCGATAAACCTAAACCGGATGGCAAGACTCATTCTTTAAACGAGCGCATGAAAGAACTCGGATTTACTGAGAAAGAATTCGGATACCTCAATGAGGCAAAAGCCAATTCAGATGCCTTGGTTGGAATAGAAGTCAAGGCGATGAATGCCGTAAAAGGTATTTTCCAAGATCCGTCTACCGGTAAATACACCGTCAAAAAAGAACCAGACTTGGCGATGGCTGCTGAGCTGACCCACTCCAAGCAGTACCACGTTGAAAAAGCCAAAATAATGGCTCCAATTGATAAGTTCTTTAACAACCTCGAAGCGCGAACATTAGCCTCTCTCGACAATGGCTACAGCTCACTTGTCAGCGCTATCTGGATCACGCTGTTGATGATGGGCTTGATGGTCCTGGCGGCGGTGGTTGGTTTCTTTATGGTGCGTAAAACCATTGCGGCGCCGGTTGTCACCCTCAGTGAGCAGTTAACCGAGATAATAAACAGCAATAATATCGACAGTAATATTTCGGTCAGCGCCAAAGGGGAAATCGGGCAGGTGGCAAAACTGATAAACGAGCTCTTGGCGTCGCTACGTGAAAATCAGTCTAAAACGACCCAAGCGGCGAAAGACGTAAAAGCTATGGTCATGCAAACGAGGGATATGATAGGCAACAGCCGTAACAGTACCGCGAATTTGGAACGAGAGTTTGAGTCCGTGCTGGTCGCCATTGAAGAGATGTCTACCACCTTGTCTCGCGTATCTGAGATCACAACCACCGCTGAACAGCAGGCGGCTGACAATGATCGGGGTGTGTCTGAAGGCATTGATTCTATGAACAGTGCGCGAGATTCGATGACCACACTCAATTCCGAACTCGGTAAAGCACAGGAAGAGATGAAGGGCTTATCGCATGAGAGTGAACAAGTGTCGAGCGTATTGGGCGTTATCAAATCAATCGCCGAACAGACCAACTTGCTTGCCCTGAACGCCGCGATAGAAGCAGCACGAGCCGGGGAACAAGGACGCGGATTTGCTGTGGTCGCTGATGAAGTTCGCTCACTGGCACAAAGAACCCAAAATTCGACCCAGGAAATAGAGGATATTATTTCCAGCCTCCAAAGTCGGACTAAAACGATGGGTGAGACTATCAGTCACGCTGGAGAGTTGATGACTACCTCACAAGGAAACATGGAGCAAATTGGCGATGTGTTTGAGCGTATCAAAGACAATACCGGAAGTATCTTCTCAATGAACTCTGAAATTGCAGTGTCGGCGAACGAGCAATCTAAAGTCAGTGGTATGCTGGCAGAAAGCTTGGTGTCGATTAAAACCCTTACTGGACAGGTCGCTAGTTCAATTGATGAAATAGACCGCTCTTCGTCCGCACTCGATAAAACCGCAAGTTCACTGACGTAAAGTCCAAAACGGGACAACATTGACGTCAAAGCGGGCTCTTATTCAAGAGCCCGTTTTCTATGGTTGGGTTTCCGTTTCCATCATGTGTGTATTTTGTTGTGCTCGGGTGGATTTTCCTGCAATCTGCCTTATGTCCGGCTATCGAGCGAACAGGGATGAGTACCAGAACGGCTGAACAGGACTTTTTAATCGCTGCCTGGCAATTTGCCGGAAGCAACGCGACTAAACCTGAAACGATAAACAATCAATTGGTGCCTGCGACTTGGTATCACTGCCAAAGGGATGCGGATGGATTGGCAAAATGGCTTGAAAGTGCCAGCTTGTCAGCACCCGTGATTGAATCTTTACTTGCTGACGACTCAAGACCCCGATTTGAGCAGTATGACGCCGAGAGCTTTTTAATGATCCTTCGGGGAATCAACCTAAACAAAGGGTCTGAGCCTGATGATATGCTCAGTCTCCGCATCCTATGGCACAAAGGCGCTATGATATCGACTCGAAAAGTCCCTTCTCGAGCAGTTTCAGGTTGCCTCACCTCGCTCGAAAATGGGGAGGGGCCCGGTTCGCTTGCGGAGCTTTTTGTGGCATTGGTCAAAGGGATAAACCGGCACATTTCTGACTTTCTGGTGCCTGTGGAAGAGACTATCGATTCCCTTGAATTGGTTGAGAAAATAAATGTCCATGAACTCAATGTAATGCAATCGCGTCTGTTGAGGTTGAGACGTTATCTAAAACCGCAGAAATACGTATTAGAAGATTTGCTTACCTCACTCCCTGCCGTATTGGCGGATCAGGTGGTTGAATTACGCAACTGCCTTGATGCTATTGTCCGAATTAATGAATCTGTGGAGTTTTACATCGACCAAATCACGGCGTGTCTTTTAAGTCTCAGTCAGCAGCAAACCGAGAAAATGAACAGGAATACATATCTTTTCTCTCTGATCGCCGGCATATTCCTTCCTGCTACATTCTTTACTGGGCTGCTAGGAGTCAATATTGCCGGGATACCCGGGACGGATAACCCTCAGGCATTCGCGATTTTTTGCCTGCTACTTTCGATCACTGTGGTTTTTGAAATCATTATTCTGAAAAAAATGAGGTTTATCTGATGATTGAATTTTTCCAACAGAATATGTTGGTAAAACAGATCGTATTAGGTCTTCTCCTTATCTTGGTATACCGTTTTGTCCGTCGTATGGGTAAGAACTGGATTGAGTCCCTTGCTGAAAGCAAAAAAGTCACTTTGAACCGTACACGGTTTGTCGTTAAGTCTTACAACGCTGTCACTTTTGTGTTGTTCGCCGCGATATTCGTTATCGTGTTGGATATTGGATTTGGCGACGTCTCTTTGTTTCTCTCGTCAATATTTGCTGTGTTGGGTGTGGCATTGTTTGCTCAGTGGTCTATTTTGAGCAATTTGACGGCAAGTGTGTTGATTTTCTTTGTTTTCCCTTATCGCATTGGCGATAAGATCAAGGTGGCTGAAAAAGATGAGGATGTGAGCGGCATTATCATTGACATCACCATGTTCCACGTCATCTTACGACACCGCAGTGGTAATTTAATTACCTACCCAATAACCTTATCCTGCAAAAAGGGGTCACAAAAGTAGTTATAGAACAGTCTGAAGACAGTAAGTGAGAGGGTTGTAGAGCATCCAATTAATTTCTATCACAGATCTTTATATGACAGTTTCAAGTATAGTCGGTTGGGCTAAGACTTTTAATGGCGTTTAATCAATTCAGATCGAATTGTTCCCATTTAAATGTGAGGTTTTAGGTATAGAGGAAGTGGAAACCTTCAGTAAGATAAATCCCTCTTTGCTTTAATTTAATATCTGCTCATCTATGAATGCGGTATTTTAGATTTTGTCAGAAGTAGTAGAGTGTTTCCGATTAATATTAAATAGTGTGCATATTGGGCGTATTTACAATTATGAAAACAGTAATGATATCCAAAAAAATGTGTGACAGAGATTAAAAATATGTACATTGGAGTCACTACGTTAACTCAATGATAAATAAGGTTTTTTAGTGTGAGTTGCTGGAGAGATTGTATATTTCACAGTTATAACCCTCTCATTATTCTAGATAAAAACATTTCATTAACACGCTGGTGTTTTATATGTGACTCTACTGGACCAGCTATAAGAAGAAGTATTAATCTTGTTTGCAATATGATCATTAATGCATGCGCTATCCATTTAGCAAAGCAGCATGAAAATGAGAAATTATTGAATAAGTTCGATGGTTTATGAGCGTTTTTTAGGCGGTACTTATTAATGGATGCCTGAAGCTTCTTTCTTTCGAATTACAGTTTTTTTTCGCATGATCCGGTAATCTTATGACTAATACACGAAAGTTAATTTTCTTACTTCTCTTAATTTCTTTGTTAGGGTGTAATTTTTCGGAAGAAAGTACTACACCCACAACCATACCCGATGACCCGCCCGAAAATACACCAGGTAACGGAGATGCAGACACACCCAGTGTGACCGTTTCACACATTACTATTGCTACTCCCCAAAACAGTGTTGCGCTGCTACAGTCATTTTCACTCGAAGTAAAAAAACACTTTTCTGACGGTACTGATAAGATCCTCACCGGAGCTTGGCTTACCGCCAATCCTGATACAAACTGGTATGTCGAACAGAGCGACACTGTCACAATAAACACACAAGGGGATGTGACAGGATTAAAAAGTGGCAGCTCTCGAGTTTCGGTGAATATCGCCGGTTTACAAAGTAACGAGATCGACATAGAAGTTGTCGATGTACGCCTGTCTGTGGCAGTCAAATTGATGATACAAGCACAACAAATGCTCAGGGATATTGCATCAAAGTGGTTCGAGGCACTGATTTTGACGCAAGTGGTAAACTATTTACGGGCTCTCCCAGTATTGAAGTCATGCAAAAGCTCGGTTATCACCAAGACGACAGTTCAGAAAACAAAAACAGAAGTTACAGTTCAATCATAACAGAAACATATATTTCTGGGGATTTCGCCAGTTTCCGATTCGACGGAATTGACTGGAATGATGATACAAACAGTCCTACGTTTGGTCAGGATGGACAATATGATCGCTACTGCCAAGATTTGGCTAATATGGGATTTCTGGGGAAAAATGACTGGCGGAGAGCCGTATATTCAGAGCTATTTGAATTGGTAGATAATCAAGGAGATATCAACGACCAATATGGTATCGCTGCTGATATAAACTATTGGACAAAAAATGTAAACATGGCTGACAAAATTGTATCTGTTAGTTTGATGTTTGGTTTTGTCAATACTGAGGATGCTGAGGAAAAATTTTATGCATCGTGTGTTACAAATGAATAAAATAGCCGAACGGATTTTATTCTACGTTTTACTGAAAACCTAATTGACTTGAGAAGCCAATATTTATATTAATTCAAGTAGCGAGTGCTGATTGATCCTAGCAGGTTTACCTGACAAACCCGGAGACATTATGGAAGTAAAATCAAATGTCACACTGGATATGCTTTGTAATTGGGTAGATTGGTCGAGAGATAATGGTATCTATATCGGTTACCCATCAAAAAGTGTTTTTTCTATGTCCAAAGGAGGGCGCTCTCAAGGCTACCTGACAGAAGACGAGGCCCTGACTATAGATAGCATTGTCTCTGAGCTGAAAACTTGGGACAAGGAAACGCATACTGCCCTCGTCGAATACTTATATTCCGGCTGTAATATCCGACATGTCGCTAGAACGCTGAATTGCCACCACAGCAAGGCCTCAGTTTTAGTAAATAGCGGAATATCATGGGTAGATGGGATTTTGTATATGTCACTATACAGTTTTAGGTAGTGGTTAAAATAAATCACCTGATTGATTTTTTTCCTCGATGAATAGTCGTTTGTATTTGCTTTCATCACTGACCACACAATTTCTTCCGCGTTCTTTTGCTAAATACAAATTTTTGTCTGCGAGATCAATTACTTTGTCCAAGTTCGAACCTAAACCATAAACAGAGACACCTATGCTAATGGTAATATGACTTACTTTGTCAAATTCGAATTCGTCAATAAGCTTTCGTAGCTTATTTGCAGCGACGATACCTTCTTCAACGTTTGATTGAGAGCAAACCACTAAGAATTCCTCACCTCCCCATCGTCCTACAAAATCCGTTTGTCTTAAATTGAACTTGAATAATTTTGATATTTCCTTTAAAACTTCATCGCCAGCTAAGTGACCGAACGTATCATTGATTCTCTTAAAATGATCTATATCAATTAACAATAGACAAAAGGGACTCCGTAACGACTAGTTCTCTGCACTTCTTGGTGTAGTAGCTGATTGATTTTATTTCGATTATACAAGCCTGTAAGTAAATCTCTCTCTGACAATCCCTCTATTTTTTTCTTATCTGATATGTCAGAGGCAACACATAGATATCCAGTTTTAATGTTATCGCTATCATAAGTGGTCGTTATATACGCACTTAACCAGAAGGCCTCTCCCTCTCGTGATTTATTAAATAGCTCTCCCTGCCAATGGTTTTGCTCTGTTAATTTTCTCCACATTTCTATGATATCTTTTTGGGGCTTGTTTTCATGGAATAAGACATTGAAATCTTTTCCAATCAGGGATGTCTTACAGTACCCGCTGATTGAACACATGGCATCATTACATCGTACTATTTGGCGAGATAGATTGAGCTCCACAATGGGGACATGACGATCAATGATGGCTGTAGACATCTGATTCTGAAAAGATAATTTCATTACGCGATGAGCATCTTTACTTGGTTTACACGCAGTCACCACTGCAAGAGGAATAGACAAGACAGAGAGTGTTAGTGCAGTTATTAGCGCTGCAAGCAAAGCTTCACGTTGAAGTTGAGCTGAGTAGGTAGCCGAAGGTCGAGCGACTAACGTTAACCCCTCACCGTTTGGAATTAAGCCTGATAGGTCGAACGTGAAAATTGATGGTGGATTGGTATTCTTTACCTCATCTAGAGTGAAACCAATATCATTTTTCAGCGCATGTCTTGTAGCAAGATATTGAGCCCATTGTTGATGAATACCTGATGAAAACAAGGTGTAACTGTTCTTATCTACAAGAAATAAGTCTAATCCGTTTTGAACTATCAGTATATTGAGGAGATGACTCGCGTCGATGTTCACTACCAAGACTCCTTTCACCCGATTGTCCTGCGTCCCATATACCGGGGTCGAAAGCCTCAATGTAGGAATTACAGGCAATTCAATTTTGTCATGCTCAGTATTGAGGCCCAATTTTGATATATGTATATCATTTTTTTTATGTTCAATGTTTCAGTGAAATCATATCGATTGCTTTTATCAGACAGTTTATTCTTTCGTACTACACTGTATGGTGTCTTAGTACTGGTTGTTTTTTCAACTCTAATCACCTCTTTTCCTTGAAGATCTAGAAAGCGCATTTGGTAAATTAGAGAGCTTGTTTTAATCAGAGTGAATAGACTCTCTTGTAGTTGTAGCAAGTTGTCGTTGTTCGGTTTTTGAGCGTAATTCGCGATACTATTACTTCCAGCTGCAGCTAATACTTTGAATTTTGCATGATTTATTATGTAGTTAGTGGCATTGTTGGCCTGGAAGAAATGCGATTCGATTTTCTTTTGAATAACTTTTTCTGAAGCGCGTAAATTATGTAAGTAACCGACAAATGACGATATCAACGACATAAGGATGCCGAGTAACAGAAAATATAAGACATATCTTCGGTAGGTCTTTGATGTTAGAACTGTCATGATTGGTCTCAATTTCAGTAATCATTACTTTGAGGCTATTAGTCATTTTGTTTCATTGCAAATAATATGTAGTTAAATTGAGACATCTGTTGCTTTGTTGCCCAAGAATGTATATGTGCAAAATTTCATATCAAAGAGTTCTTGATTGGCGACCTAGTATATTCAAAAAACCGTTGTAAAATAATGGTGTGGTTAACTGATTGGGTGGCAAATTTTCTTCTGAATATTCCTAACAAAAGATCAGGTCTTAATTGTCAAAAATTTAATTTCCTAGTTTTAGCGTTTCACTTGTTTGACGTATATGGCGCCACTTGATTATGGTTTTCTAAGTAACATGAGATTAATGACGTTCTGATATTAGGCTACTCCTCTGTAGTTGAAACCCGGCAGCTTAAATATGCCGGGTTTGTTGTTTTTGGAGACCATGATGACCTTTGTTCTCGGAAACCGATCCCTTCAAACCCTGACAGGTGTCCATCCGGATTTGGTCCGTGTGGTAAAGCGGGCAATTGAACTGACACCGGTGGATTTCACCGTACTGGAAGGTGTCCGCCGGCTGGTCAGGCAAAAGCACCTTGTTGCCATCGGTGCGTCCATTACCCTCGACAGCCGTCACCTGACAGGCCACGCCGTAGACCTTGGTGCCTGGGTGGACGGTGGCGTGGAATGGAGCTGGCCACTTTATTTCAAGATTGCTGAAGCCATGCGTGATGGGGCGGATGAATTGGATATCCCGCTAACCTGGGGCGGGTGCTGGCAGATGATTAACGGCGTGGACGATTTGTATGCCGCGCAGACTGCTACATTGAACGCAAGAAAGCCCAAGGCAGGAAACCCCAGCTGGACGGTCCGCACTTTCACCTGCCACGCGCATATTTCCCTGTCACTCAGGAGGCAGCATGAGTATCTGGAATTTCCTCACGGGTCTTGTCAGCCCTGTTACAGAATTGGTGGATGAGCTCCATACCAGTGAAGAGGAACGCCTGAAGGTTAAAGCCAAGATGTTTGAGCTTCAGAATGCCATTGCCGTAAAGGTCATGGACTATGAGGCAAGGCTGCTTGAAGCCAAGGCAAAAGTGATTATTGCCGAGGCGCAGGGGCAAAGCTGGCTCCAGCGCACCTGGCGACCGATTACCATGCTGACGTTCCTTGGGTTGGTGGTGGCGGATACCTTTGGTCTCACTGAATTCCGTCTGGCACCTGAAGCGTGGACGCTGCTGCAAATTGGCCTGGGTGGCTACGTAGTGGGGCGCTCAGCTGAAAAGGTCATCCCTAAAGTAACTGAAGTCATGAAGAAGGATTAAGCCTCAATGTCCAGCCAATGGCACGTAGATAAAACAGTAAGTCTCGGGCACCTTATCAGCACGCTCATCATTGCTATCTCGATCTTTGCTTGGGCTTCTCTGGTAGATCGGCGCATTGACCAGAATATGCAAGACATAGGCTTTCTGAAAGAACAGATGAAAGCACAGCAGGTAAGGACAGACATGGCGCTGTCAGAGCTGAAAGTGGACATCCGCGCTATTAACAACAAATTAGATAGATTAATAGAATCCAAATATGAGTAGTAGTTGCGCAGACCCTATAACCAAAGGGCTAAATGCTGTCGACGTACGCCAACATGTAATCATTTTTATTTGAGGATTGAGGGGCATTGAAAGTAATTACAACTCCCAATGATGTGAAATAAAAAATTCATAAATATGCATGCAATATGTAGATATTCAATTGTATCTTTTTTGTGAGGCTTGTGGTTCAGATTGGTCATGTGTTCTATCTGGCTCTGGCTTTGTTGGACAACAGGTCCTCTAGTAGCCTGTTGTCTTCTCAATACATGACATAGCGCTTATTAACCGGTGTTTTCTAACTCCGGTTTTTTTTTGGTATGGGACAACGTTTTGGAATCAATGTTCATGCATCTAGAGTGCCAAAATATTCATTCATGCTGTCTTGAAAATAAGTCTTGTGAGGTCGTCAACAAAGTTTGCTATATTAGCGTGATAAATATATTCGAGTGGAAGCGGTTGTATTAAAGTTTAAAACGAGTCTTCAGTAGAGTTTGTTTATGTGATTTTAATCTGATGACTCTTTTTTATCCCAAGAAGTAGCCAGTCTACTTGAGCACTAGATGTTGATGTTTATGTTTTCCGGCGTTTAATTTTTAAACGCCGTTTTTTTAGCTTTAATCGTTAAGAAATCCAGAAGGGTAACAACTATCGGTTAACATTGATATAACGTTTTATTTCCATGTCATAGACTTGATTTGTTATTAATTCTGTAAATTTCGCACTGATTAAATGAAACAAATGTATATAGTCTAATTCTAATAATTGTAATATTAATAGTGTTTACTATCTGAGCGCTCGGGTATATGTCCGATGTATCCGAGTGTTCTGTTGTGTTTAATATGACGAACCTTTTGCCTCGGTGGAGTTGACAGCCCCGGGGCTCTTTTTTCCTTATTAAACCGTTATTTTCTCTATGAAGATTTTAAAGCCTCGATCTCTTGGTAAATATCAAGCTTATGTAAAGGAAGCCAAGCAAAAATCCAAACGCACTTGCGGAGATAGATGGATGCGTATCCGAAAGCTTGTCCTGCTGGAGGAGCCGCTTTGCCGCCAGTGCCTAGCGGAAGGACGTATTAACCCAGCCAGGGAAATTGATCACATCATCACTCGAAGCTGGGGGTACCGATGACCGGGCAAACCTTCAGGCACTGTGTAGACAATGCCATAAACAGAAAACCGCGTTTGATGCGGCAATGAGAGCCGTGCGCAAACACAAGTCCTGACCCCTTTCAGATATAACAAATAAAACGGATACCAAATTTTAGTATCCGGATACCAACGTTTGGTGTCCGGTGAATGCCTGTGCCTGTCATTCACACTGTTGCTGTGGCTAAAGGCTGGTGCTGGTTGCTAAAGGAGGGGGGTAGGGAAAGTCATAGGCAACCGGGCTGTAACCACCCCTGTATCTCACGCAGAGATTTTTTTTCACAAAAAGGGTTTCGCACTTAGCGACAATTTTACAAAAAAAGACCATGAGTAAATCTATCAAGCATACGCCCACCGATAAGACGCAAAATCTTGTCCTGGAGCTGGCGTGTGCGAATCAGTCTGTCAGCCAAATCAGTGCTGCCCTAGGTGTGTCCCGCTCTACGGTCCATGAGCACTACAAAAGCCAGCTTGAAGAGGCGAAAGCCATCAAGAACGAACGGGCTGAGCAAAAGCTGCTCGATTGCGCCTTGGGCCAGAACGAACAGAAGTTCTCTGTGCCGTGCCTGTTGTTTTATCTCAAGACCCAGTGCGGCTATAACGAAAATGCCGGTAAGGTCGGCAAGAAAGAGCGCCAGGCAGAAGAGGCTAAAGAAGAACAGGCAGCAGGCCCGTTTCAACCGCGTCCAACGCCGTTAAAGGCGGTGAAAGGTTAAACCATGCCGTGGACCACCGCCTGCCCAGACTGGAAGGAACGCATTGTCCGGCAGGGTTCACTGATTGCTTTCCCGCCTCTTTTCCCAGAGGAAGCCGAAGCCGCGATGGCGGTGTTTAACCGGCTGCGTATTGTGGATGCGCCGGGTATGCCAACGCTTGGGGAGTCCTCCCGCGACTGGCTGGTGGGCTTTGTCGAAGCCATCTTCGGCGCTTACGACCCGGATACCGGCAGGCGGCTTATCACCGAGTTTTTCCTGCTGATCAGCAAAAAGAACAGTAAGTCATCCAGTGCTGCCGCCATCATGATGACGGCGCTGACCCTGAACTGGCGGCGTTCGGCAGAATTTCTCATCCTGGCGCCAACCATTGAGGTCGCCAACAACTCCTTTGCCCCAGCGCGGGACATGGTCGCGGCGGATGAAAGCCTGCAAAAGATGTTCATCGTCCAGGATCACCTTCGCACCATCACCCACCGCAACACCGGGGCGGTGCTCAAGGTGGTGGCTGCGGACAACGAAACGGTCTCCGGCAAAAAAGCCACGGGTATCCTTGTTGATGAGCTGTGGCTGTTCGGCTCAAAAGCCAACGCGGAAAACATGCTGCGAGAGGCCACGGGCGGGCTGGCCTCAAGACCCGAGGGCTTTGTCATTTACCTCACCACCCATCGGACAAGCCGCCGGCAGGGGTGTTCAAATCCAAGCTCAATTACGCCCGGGAAGTCCGTGACGGCGCGGTCAGTGACAACCGCTTTCTCCCGGTCCTTTACGAGTTCCCTGATGAGATGCTGGCAGCCGGCGAGCACCTTAACACCGAAAACTTTTACGTCACCAACCCCAACCTGGGGCTGTCGGTGGACAACGAATTCCTGGAACGGGAGCTGGGCAAGGCGCAGCTTGCCGGGGAAGAGAGCCTTTTGGGTTTCCTTGCCAAGCACCTCAATGTCGAAATCGGCATGGCGCTTCGCAACGACCGCTGGGTCGGGGCGGATTTCTGGGCGCCGTGTGGCGGCAGGCTGTCACTGACCGAGCTCCTTCGCCGCGCCGATGCGGTAACCGTGGGCATTGACGGTGGGGGACTGGATGACCTTTACGGGCTTGCCATCATGGGGCGTGATGCCCGGACCCAGGACTGGCTGGTGTGGACCCACGCCTGGGCGCACCCGGTAGTCCTCGAGCGCCGCAAACAGGAGGCGCCGCGCTTTAAGGATTTTGAGAAGGACGGTGATCTCACCCTGGTGGGAAACGTCGGGGACGACCTGGCAGACATCGTCAGTTATGTGGTGATGGTGGCAGATTCCGGGCTGCTGGTCCAAATCGGTGTTGACCAGCATGGGCTGGGCTCAACGGTGGAGGCGCTGGTGGATGCCGGTATTGATGAAAACCTGCTTATCGGCGTGCCCCAGGGCTGGAAGATGATGAGTGCCATCAAAGCGGTGGAGCGGCGGCTGGCGGATAAAACCTTGCATCACAGCGGCAGCGCATGATGGCCTGGTGTGTGGGGAATGCCCGCACCAAGCCGGTCGGCAATGCATCATGATCACCAAGCAGGAATCCGGTACCGCCAAAATCGACCCGCTGATGGCGGTGTTTGATGCTGCCGCCTGTATGGCGCAGAACCCGGAAGGGGCAGCCTTGCCCCAGA
>BAXG01000058.1 GCA_001310455.1 Photobacterium sp. JCM 19050 | reverse complement strand
CGTACCTGAGGCATTGATAAAGGCAGCGGAGCTTACCCCGCAGGGAATGGCAGCGTCGATAATTGAATTGTATGGGGCAGGGTACGGGGCTGCTAAGGACTGGATAACAGAAACCATGACAGAGGATGGTAAAGAAGCCTTAACACCATGCCTGTGTCAGAAGACGCCGCTGGAAACTGGAAGCTCTCAACTGACCCCGCCGTGTGGGGGATGCAAATCAGTCGTGGCCTTGGCTACATGGCTCCTACTGTTGCCTCAGCGATTGCAACTGGTGGTATGTCATCCGCCCAAGCGCTACCCGCGCTGACAAGACTGGCCTCTCGGGCCGGGGCAAACCCTAAGCTGGCCGCTAAATCTGCAGAACTCGCTTACAAAGCATTGTCGGTTGCCCCAACGGCTGCCGTCAGCATGGGTACCGATGTGGGCTCCCAGGCAAAGAGGCCGCGGAAGCCATCATGCAGGCAGATTGGGACCAGTTGGTGAACAGCGAAACCTTTGGGCAGGAATTCATGTCCATTAACAGCGATCCGCAATACCAACATCTCACCGATGGGGAAAAGCTGACGATGGCGCGTGAGCGGCTGGCAAACATGGCATCACAGGCAACGATGAGCGACCCGCTGACATTGGGAACCAGTGTCGCTGCCACACTGTTGGGTGACTTGCCGCTGGCAGGCGCATTACTCAAAGGTACAAAGGGAGCCGGTGGGCTCAAAGGCGCTGCAAAAGGCTTTGTCACTGGCGCAGCGCGGGAAGCCCCAGTGGAAGCAGCGCAAGGTGGCGCTCAACAATATGTATCGAACAAGATTTCCAATGAGCTGGCAGGTACAGATGTAGACTTGATGGATGGTGTTGCCTGAGCGCAGTCAATGAGGGAGCCATCGGTGGTGCGGTCGGCGGTTCAATGGGAGGTGCTGGCGGTATCCGATCGCGGGCGAATCCGGTCTCCGCGGAAACGCAAGTTCAGGAAGAAACAAAGCTCGCTGACAATGCGCCCGCAGAGCAAGCCGAGCCTGTTGTCTCTGAGCGTGTTGACCCGGAAACAGGTGAGGTGATTTCAGCTGATGTACCGCAGGATGCCACATCCACTGATATCCCAATGGACACTGCTACAGAAGCCGAGCCGGTTGCCGCAAACCCGATCAAGGAACGATTCAATCAAAGTCGTGAGAAGCTGAAAGACACCGGCGTTATTTCTGGTGGTAATCCCTACATTGAAGTTGTTCGTCGGGCGATGGTGGTTGATCCCCACAAGGCTGAAGAACTGCTAAGCCGTCTTGAGCAAGGTGACGAGGCGGCTGAACAAGAATTCTACGATTTAGCTGAGCGGGCTGAATCCATGGGGCTTGCAGAAAACAACATTGAAGATGCGATAGATAATGCCAAGGCGCGGGTAAAGGCAAAGATTGATGAACGCAAGTCGGCCGGAGATAAGGCAGGTACTATCCGTGGCCAGGTTATGCTTTCCACCTTGGAAAGCTGGCAGCCTGTCAATGCAACGGCTATGCAGACAGAACGTGCGCAATCAACCATTCGCCATAAAGCGATAGCGGCAGAAGAAGCTGCCAAACAGCCGGGGTTTAACTCTGAGATCGCTAAGGCCGAAATAAATCTTCGTGCCTCAAAAGCCGAACGTTCACTGAAAGGGCCGGCGCAATCAGTTGGCGAGGGTGCGGTAACCAGAGCGTATCAACGGAACCAGGAACATATTGAGGCAGAGAAACAGAAAGCAGAACAAGTGCAAGATCAGGTGGAAGATGAAGCCACGCGATATCGGATCCAAGAGAACATAGGACAGAATCGTCAATCTCGAAGTGGTTTTTCGGACAGGCCCGCCTCTATGACGCTGAGAGAGCAGGGTAAAAAGCCGGTTTCCGATTTCAGTGACATGGTATTAAAAACCAAGGCAATGCGTAAGCGCCTTAAAAAGAGAATGGTTAATGCTAACCCCCGGTTACGTGACGCCATGCTTGAAACACTTCGGAACAGTGATAAACGTATCAAAGCATATGAAGAAGAAGCACAACGACGAGCAGAAGCCTTTAATCGCGATCCGGAGAACATTGCACGTCGTCAACACGCTGAATCGCTGTTCAGTGAAAAACAACCTACCGACCCTGACCTGAGGGCTTTCGAGAAAAACACCATCAAGCAAATCATTGACGCACTTCGTGAGCGTGGTGAACAGATTGTGTCTGAGTTACCAAAGAAAGAGCAGCCGGCTGCAAGGTCCGATGTTCATAAAGCTGCGGAGTTCACACAGACTAGGCTTCGAATGTTGATGGATGAGGCTAGAAATAACCGTTCGAAAAAGCTTTCAGAATTCACACCACTTTTAGGGCAACGTGATTCCGTAGAGTCTTCAAGTGAAGATACGGCAAATTCCGAAAACAATGCTGTTTCAACCACTGATTTGCAAAGCACAAATTCAAAACTTCCTGCACAAGAGAACAAATCAACTGAAGAAACGGCAAGGGTTGAAGATGTCGGAGAGAAGATTGGGGGAGCAAGGAAGGATCTTTGGCAACGTTACATAGACAGTGTTGAGGGGAGCACGGCGACAGAATTGGAGTCGTTGCCTTTATCGAAATCTTGGCCGCAGCCGAACTACCAGGCGCTCATTAATCAAGGTGTCGATAGTGAGTCTATTAGCTTGTTCAGGGCAATTCGAGAATCGGTCCCTTCCAAACCAAGAGCCCGAAATCGAATTGAGCGCTGGGCAGAGGAAACAAGCAAACTGAGAAGCATTGCCCTAGCAGTCATTTCCGGGGAGATATCAGTCGATGAGGTGACAGCACAATTATCTCAGTCGAGATCCAGGGAGTCGCTTCGTATTGTTGGCAAAGCAGCGTTGTATCAAGAAATGGGGCATGACAATAGTCTGGCTGACTTTCATGTTTCTTCAGGTAGTTATTCGCTGTTAGATGGAAAAAGATATGACCCTCCAAAGACTCTTTGGAGCGTGGAACGAAAGGCAAAAGCCTCTGGAGCAGGGGCTTGGCCGCGACAATTATCACACGGTGACAGTCTCAATGAAGCAATCGCAAGCTTCAAAAAGAAGTTTGCAGAGCTGAAAGCTGATTTACGGAAGAAAACAGCCACATCGTTCAATCTTTACACCAAGCCTGGTGAAGCCGGCTACTTCATAGGTAAAAAGGTTGGACGAACATATGTGGACCTTTCTGGCCCAATTGAATCTCTTCCGGACGCAAGGAAGATGATGAATGAAGATCAAGAAGCACTGCTTCTGAAGTTGGAAGAGGTGAAAAATACACCCCCATTGCGCAGAGATGTTAATCATCCACGAGTTGGAGAGGACATGCGCCAGGGTGGAGACGTAACAGCAAAGGACTTCGCTGAAACTTTTGGTTTTAGAGGGGTGGAATTTGGCAATTATGTGGAGCAGGACAAACGGCAACGAATGGTGAACGAAGCCTATGATGCTCTTATGGACCTTTCCGCTATTCTGGGGATTCCGCCCAAAGCAATCTCTCTTAATGGAGAGTTAGCCTTGGCATTTGGCGCTCGGGGTATTGGGGGGAGAAATCCGGCTGCTGCGCATTACGAGCCTGGAAAGGTGGTGATTAACCTTACCAAGAAAAACGGTGCTGGCTCACTGGGTCATGAGTGGTGGCATGCACTAGATAACTATTTTGCCAAAATGGACGCAGGATTATCCGGTCGAAAAGGCGTATCCGCATATATGACCGATTCATCGACCGCGTTGATGGGAGATCGGTTTGCCCGCAAAGAAATGCAAAGTGCGTTCGATGATATTGTAAAAACCATAAAACAAACTGAACTTACAGACCGTTCAAGAGTGTTGGATCAAAAGCGGACCAAGGATTATTGGTCCACACCCGTTGAAATGAGCGCTCGGGCATTTGAAACGCACATAATCAGTAAGCTGGCGGATCAGAATGCAAGTAATGACTTTTTGGCGAATATTGTATCTGAAGACGCATGGTCGAGATTAGCAACCGACAACCCATCTAATTCTTCTTATCCTTACCCGAATATGAACGAGGCGAAGATTTTACGCCGCGCATTCGACCGTTTATTTAACGCCATGGAAACCCACGAATTTGATGACGGTCGAGTGATGCTCTACTCACGAGAAGCTGTAACACCAGGTCAATCTGAATCGAAAGGATTGCCTGTTAAAAACGTTGAGCTTGGCGTCAATGAATGGTTGAAAGCATATAAGGGTGGTGCAGGGGTAAAAGTTACTGTTGTGAAGACACAACAAGAAGCAGAAGCATTGCTTGATCGGTCGTTCCCTGACGCAACGGTTCATGCCTTTTACCACGACCGCAGCGCTTCTGTTGTGGTTGTAGCCGACAATATCCCGGACATCCCAACACTCAGACGAAAGCTCCGTCACGAAATTCTTGTTCACCATGGTCTGAAGTCCGTTGTGGGTGACAGTGAATACCAAAAGATTATGGAAAGGGTTTTCTCTGGCCGACACTCCAAACGACTAAAACCGCTGTGGGATCAGGTGTTATCGAACTATGCGGACCAGGATGCCGTTACCCAGGTTGAAGAAGTGCTGGCGCATGCGGCAGAGACAGAGCGCAGCACCATCCAGCAATGGTGGGACCGTGTTATAGAAGCCATTGCCCACGCGTTGAGAAAAGTAGCTGATGCGTCCAAGTGACATCACTCAGGCTGAAATGAACAACATCGTTCAGACGCTGACCGACCGAATGAAATCGGTGAATCACTGGGATCCAGACAACACCTCGCCCGATGGTGACACA
Source organism: Photobacterium sp. JCM 19050 (assembly GCA_001310455.1). GTDB lineage: Bacteria > Pseudomonadota > Gammaproteobacteria > Enterobacterales > Vibrionaceae > Parasalinivibrio. The sequence continues at coordinate 17,633 of BAXG01000058.1, read as the reverse complement.
AAGCTGTCCCGCTCCAAGCTGTCTCACGCTAAATTCGCTTTGGAAAGGGAGAGTGTGCGGTTTGCCAACGATCTCAGTAAGGCAATGAGATCACTTAAAAGCCATGTCGAGCCGATAAAGGTCAGTGATACGCCGGAGGTGTTAAAGACGCTGGGTGTGAATGATTTGCCTATATATATTTCGAGAGATGTTGTCAGAAAGGCGACAAACGAAGTGAAAGAAAACCATGATATACCGATGGAAGTCATTGAAAGACTTCCAGAGCTGATTGCGGATCCGATTGCCATATTCAGACCCAAAAACGATGCAATTGCTGAATCGGGAAGTAAAAATCTACTTGTTGCCGCAGAAACAAAAAGTGGAAAGCGGGTACTTATTGCTTTGCATGTAAACAAACAACTTCATCGCAGCCAAGTGAACAGCATTGCAAGTGCTTATGGGCGACCTGATTATCAGTACCAAAGTTGGATTAGAGAAGGACTATTAGAGTATGTGAAAAAGAAAAACCCCGATTGGCTGCGTTTCCAGGGGCTGCAATTGCCCAAGGAGCGCTCCTTCCATCAGGGTTCATTAGAAAATGTACTCTCCCAAGATGACCTTGTCAAACGTGGGGATGTGAAGTTTTCGAGAACGTCCGCCGAGCCCAAAACCATGGATGAAGCACTACAGCAGTCCACACCAGAAGGCCGCTTCAAAGGGGTATTGAGTACGGTTGGTTACGCTATCAAAGAAGCCTTGGGAGGAAGCAAAGGCCTTGGTTTCGTCACGCTTCGCCAGCTTGCTGACTTGGCGAAAGATAAACTGCCTGTGGTTGAGAGATATGTCGATACGGTCCACCGAATGATTACGCGCCGTAACCAAATGTCTTTCGAAGCCGCTGAGATTGCCCAGGACATCAGGAAGTGGGCGGCTAAAAACCAGAAAGCCGCCGATGAGATGTTCGGTATCGCCCACGAAGCGACGGTTCATGGTGTCGATCCTGATAAGGATTTTGTGTCCCTGGTGAAGGCTGCCGAGAGGCGCATTGATTACATCAAAAACATAGCTCAGGGCCACAAGATGACCACGGAGCAGCGCAATGAAATCAAAGAGCTGACGGCGGACATTGCCAATGAACCTCGTCGTCGCAGAAAGCACGCCGCATTGAAGCGCAAATTCGACAAGCTCCCTGAAGAGGCGAAAAAGCACTACCGCACTATGCGGGACAATTACAAACAGCGACACGACCAGTACATTGAGCTATTGGTAAAGCAAATAGAGAATGCTGATATTGATGGGGGCGTAAAACGGAAACGTATTGCTGAGTTACGTTCACTCTACGAAATACAGGAAGTGACCGCACCGTATTTCCCGCTTGCACGATTCGGTAACTATCACATTACGGCCATTGATGAGAACGGCGAAAAACGGTTCATGATGTTTGAGACGGAAAAACAGCAGCAGGACGTTTTGCGGTCTCTACGCCAACAAGGATTTGAAGCAAAACCCGGCTATAAGTTTGACGACTCAACAGGGCTCCAAGGAGCAGGGATTGGTTTTGTCAGTGATTTGATGGGCAAGATTGATGACACGTCGCTGTCAGATATCAAGAAAGAAGAGCTGAAAGACACCATCTACCAAATGTACCTGAATGCGTTGCCAAGCCGGTCAATGCGAAAACAGTACATCCACCGTAAGAAAACCCAAGGCTGGTCGAATGACGCCCTTCGCGCATTGGCAACCAACATGATGAAAAGCGCTTATCAACTTGCCCGGTTGGAATATTCTGATGAACTGACCAAGAATGCGGCTGAAGCGAAAAAGATAGCAGACGAAAGCGGCAGTAATCAGGCGGGACGCTATGCCGAAGAGCTGATGAAAAGGCATGAATGGGTGATGAACCCGACCCATTCCAAAATCGCGCAAGGACTGACGTCATTGGGCTTCCTCTGGATGCTCGGTGTGTCTCCAGCAGCTGCGGCCATCAACACCACCCAGAACTTTGTTGTTGCGTTGCCAATCATGGCCAGTAAATTCGGTACCACCAAAGCGGCCAATGCCTTGCTGGGAACCATGAAGGAATTCATGACGACCAAGGGGAAGATTGTCGAAAAGTTCCGGAATGATGAAGAGCGGGATGCTTATTCCCAGTGGCATGATTCGGGGCTGCTTGATGCGACCAATGCTCACGACCTGGCGGGCATGGCCGAGTCTGAAAACTGGCAATACAACGAGAAATATGAAAAGGCGATGGGCTGATTTCATTCCTTTTCCACAAGGCCGAGGTGTTTAACCGGGAAACGACCGCTTTGGCCGGTTATCGGCTGGCGCGGCAAGATGGGATGACGCACCAGGAGGCAACAGACTATGCCGCCAAGATGACCTGGGATGCGCACTTTGATTACACGAATGCCAACCGCGCCCGCTACGTTCAAGCCCCGTTTATGAAAGTGCTGACCCAGTTCAAGCAGTACAGCCAAAGCATGACCTACTACCTATGGCGCAATGCTTACCTGAGTCTCAAAGGCGCTACGACGGAGGAAAAAGCGGAGGCGAGGAAGCAACTGGTTGGAACCTTTGGTATGACGGCGTTGCTTGGTGGTGTCTCCGCATTACCCTTAGGAACCGTTTACCTGATTGCCAACGGTCTCAATGCAATGTTAGGTGATGACGATGAGCCGTGGGATGCTGAAACCGAGTTTAGGAATTACCTGGCGGACGTCATGGGTACAGATGTCGCCGAGAAAGTGCTCTACGGAGCGGGCGGGGCGGGCCTTTCACCCCGTATTTCACTTGATGGATTGTGGGTTCGTGATGCCCACCGGGATTTGGAAGGTGATGACTTGTGGACCCACTATGCCCAGCAGGTTGCGGGGCCAGTGTTGGGTGGCGTTGTGATGGGCGCTATACGGGGCGGTGACAAGATTGCAGAAGGCGAGTATTGGCGAGGTATCGAACAGATTGCGCCTAAGTTTGCCCGCGATCCGATGAAGGCTGTCCGGTATGGTGTTGAGGGGGCGCTTAACAATCGCGGAGACGCCTACAAGGAGGCTGAGGACTTTACCCTTGCTGAACTGCTCCTGCAGGCTGGCGGACTGTCAGACCATGAGCTCATGAAACAGTACCAGAAGAACAATGCGATTAAAGGGTATGAACGGCATATCCTGGAGCGCAGGAAACGTCTGATGAAAGCGTACTGGCTGGCCTACAAGCAAAGTGATACAGCCTGATGTTGGCCGCGCAGAAACAGATAGCCAGGTTTAACCGCAAGCACCCCAAAATCGCCCTCGATTCCAAGTCAATCCGACAGTCCATCCGATCCCGTTTGCGCTACAGCAACGAGAGCATGAACGGTGTGAGTGTGAATAAAAATCTGCGTCATCTCGAAAAAAGAATGGGCCTGTAACTGTTATCTATAGTTTTGGCTTTTCTTCTTCAGGCAGGTGTTCGGATATAGCGCGTAGGTGTGAAGAGAGGGATATCCTAATTGAGTGTGGCAAGCTGGGCCAAATCTTGATGACTTCCTGTATTGTGAGTTCCACATTCTTATCTACGACGTCGAAGTGAAGAGCCTCATAAATCGCGTCCCTTTCTTCCAGAGTCATGCTCTGTTTACCTGAGAAATTTTCTTCAGCTTGGAGAGGGATAAACCGGTTTTCTGAGACAGCCACTCATATGTTACCAAGTTACGTTTGAGCTCTTGTCTTATCTGGCTAACTGTTCGATGCATACTGCTTTCCTACATGACCGGACCCTAATGCTGACTCAATTCTGAGACGTTTTCCAAAAATTGAAGAACTAAATTGCGGGTTTGGTTCGTTATACGAACTCAACCTGCTTAATGTGTGAGGCATCAACAATCTAATGTTTGAAAATCAATATATTCGTGCTTGAACAATTAGTCAGTTGGTTAAAGTTATGCAAAAAATAATAGATGAACTCAATTATGCGATTTTGGCGCTTAATTCGCCGCTCATTGGTCAATTCGAAGAAGGGACCGCGGTATTGATAAAGAGGCTTGTAGAAGCAAAGGAGAGGCAGAGGAGCTGTCAAGGGAGATAAACGTGAAGAATAATCACTCACCTTAGACTGAATGGTTGGTCGTGTTTAGGTCTTTCTTTAACGTCCAAAAACATCCGTCAACTTAGGGAGTTGAAACTACTGTATATTGCAACCCTTATACAACCCTAATACAACCCCATGAAATTCAGCAGATACGAAAAAGCCCGTAACTCTATGAGCTACGGGCTAAAATGATGGTCGGTCTGACTGGATTTGAACCAGCGACCCCTGACACCCCATGACAGTGCGCTACCAGGCTGCGCTACAGACCGACTTGCAAGAATCTTACGAAGCCGCCTTTCCCAAGTCAAATATAAAAGCGGCCAAGATCAATCGTTTGAACAAAATTCAGGCAACCGTCCGGCTGCCTGAATGAAAACAAATGTGTGTATTTGCAGTGAATTAGCTGCTTACATCGAACTCGTAGTCTTCTGCATAGTAAAAACGTTTAAGTTCGTGCAATGCTTGCATCAACGTTGACAGAGGAGGCTTGGCATTCGGCAACAGCTGGTAATTGTGGTCATAAACCTTGTAATTGCCGAACTTATCAACCACCAGAGTACGCTTATTCAACACAACGACGATATCGCGACTGTCCCCGGCCATAACCCAGGTCTGAGGGTTATGCACCACATCAAACAGGCTGTTACCACTGCTGTAATCTTTGGATGGTGTAGTCACACCGAGCAGTGATTCCATCAGGTTGGCGCGACATCCATATGGCTTGTCAGCGTTGAGATACGCTGTGGCTGTTGGCCGGGCCAGTGGATAACCATAGGAACGCGAAGCTGGTAATCGCTGTAGGCACTGTTTGCACCCCAGTGATTATTTCCGCTCTCGTTGAACTCCATACCATGATTACTGGTAACAATGACGATGGTTTTGCCGAGTTCATCGGATTGCCGGAGGTGTTCAAACAAATCACCGAGCAGTTTATCGACGTTATAGGCAGCATTGTTATAACTGTTCTTAAGCACCAATGCCGCTTGCTTGTTTGCGCCTTGCATCTTACTGCTCAGAGAGGGCTGGAACGGCTTACTGTAGTCAGTTTCCTGCTCGTAGTTGGCGACTGTATCCAATTCTACAAAGCTGAACCATGGGGAAGTCTGGGCTTTCTCCCAAGCTTCAAAATCAGCGATTTGCATCTGGTCAGCCTGCCAAGCTGAGTCAGGGACTACTTTTTTGGTTGCGGCTGCCGGGCCGAAGATAGTTTCCCGGTAAATCGGATTATCAAACCCGTTTGCGCTGAACAAACCGAAACTGTAGTCCTGTTTTTCCAGGGTATTGACCAGAACCGGGCGGAGATTTTCAGTCCGGGCACTCTTTGCGTATCCGCCTGGCAGGCCGTAGAACAAACCGAATACCCCGGCCATACCATCATTACCGGAACTGTAATGACGTGTGAAATTTACATTGGATGAGGCAAAAGCGTTCAGGTGAGGCATGGTAATCGGAGAAACCATGTCTGCACGAAGCCCGTTGACCATGACCATCAGCACGTTGTATTTGTGCTCGCTCGTACCCGAATAATTCAGCGGCACGATGGGGTAGCGCATCACTTCTTGATTGGCCTGAGCTTGTTCTCGACGACGTTGGTATTCATCGCGATCAAGCAGCCCGTATTTTTCCATCAAGGTTTTAGCCGTCATCGGATAAGAAAGCGGCAGTGTCGAACGCTGGGAAGTGATAGGCTGTAGATAAAGGCATCCGCCAGATGTGGATCAGGTGGCTGCTTAAAAACGCCGCACCAAAGACAAGTGCAATGGGCCCGCCGACACGCTTGCGCGATAGCTTGCGTAACTTACGCCACACCCATTCGGATAACACCAGTTCCAAAAGGAAGATAATCGGTACGACGACAAACAGATACTGCCATTTGGCGTTCATATCTGTTTTTTCACCACTGAGAAGCAGCTCCCACACCAAAGGCGTCAGGTGGAGGTGGAGCACCTCAAAGGCATAAATATCCAGTAACAGAAGCGTCATGCCACTGGTGGCAATCATCACTGCAAACAGGCGCATTAAGCGCTGCGATGGAATGATAAAGCTGGCTGGAAAGATTATCAGGATATAGATAGCGAAAACCAGAAAGCCGAAATGGCCGATCCAGTTTACCAGCATATAGGTTTTGCCCAGTGCTGTTTCCGGAATACCGGAAAATGTCAGGTAACGAGTACCCAACAGCATGGCTGCAATAATATTAAAGAAGCTGAACCAGTGGCCCCAGCTAATCAGGTTCGAGACTTTGTCTCTATATGTGTTTCCGCTTTCTACCATAAAGGCGCAGTCTTTTTGCTCGTTATCGTTACCCGTACCCTGATATTTAACCGCATAGAGGTTAGTTTGCGCTTACTGACTTAACCAGAGCCTGTGCAAACTTCTCTGCGATCTCCTTGCGTTGCGGTGCTGGAATATCACTATTGATGATATTGGTGGCAAGGTTACCCACAATCATAAGCGATAAATCGGTAGAAGTGTGGTGTTTTTCAAGAACTTCGACCATGTCGGTGAGAATTTGTTCAAATTGCTGGTCGGAATATTTAGACGTTACAGGCATAGGATTAGCTTGTTTTAGGTGACTACAAACGGCTTATAATAACCCACTCTCTACTGCGACGGAAAATGTTTTCAATTATGAGCCTCTCGCTTTCCAATGTGATTTTGCATCAGCTTTCCAGAGCTGACGACGAAACGCTCGCTGTTCACCTGCGCGATGAACTGCTTGAGCATACGCAATCCACAGAAAATCTGGTTGCTGAACTGCACCGGGTCTACAACAGCAAGAACGCAAAAGGATTTGGCCACTTCGCAGAAGACAGCGAATTTGCCGGATGGTTGCGTGAAAACCGTAAAGGTGAGCTGGACTTCCATTCCTTTTCTGCCAAAACCGCTGAAAAACTCAAAACTGAGCTGAGCAAATATCCTTTTGCAGATGCGGGCATTCTGGTATTGGCCGAATATCGCTCTCTGGCGAGTGATTACCTGTTTATCGGTTTGCTGCAATCCAAGCAAAGCATGAAAGTGACTGATCAACTGGATGTCAGCAATACAGATTACCTTGATGTGGCAACTATGGATATTGCTGCGCGCATTGATCTTTCCTCATGGGAGACTGAGCCGGACAATAAACGTTACCTGACCTTTATCAAAGGCCGGGTAGGGCGCAAAGTGGCGGATTTCTTCCTTGATTTCCTTCAGGCGGAAGTGGGTTTGGACACCAAACAACAAAACCTGGTATTGATGCAGGCTGTTGAGGACTATTGTGCCGATGCACGTCTCGACAAGGAAGAGAAGCAGGAATACCGCAAAAAGGTTTATGACTACTGCAACGGTCAGATCCAATCCGGCGAAGAGATTGAAGTGCGCGAGCTTTCCGGTGAGCTGCCGGCAGCTGATGATGGTGCGAATTTCTACAGCTTCGCCTCTGAGCAAGGTTACGAGCTTGAAGAATCTTTCCCGGCTGACCGCACAACAGTGCGTAAGCTGACCAAGTTTGTTGGTTCCGGGGGGGGTATTTCCATCAACTTCGACAGCATGCTGCTGGGCGAGCGTATCTATTACGATCCAGAGACCGATACGCTGACAATCAAAGGTACACCACCCAACCTGCGTGACCAACTGCAACGTCGTCTGACCAGCGAATAAAGCCTTATTTGCAAAAGAAGTGTCGGACCTGTTCCGGCACTTTATTCTCCACTTCGCTAATGTCAAAACTGGTAATGGGTAAAAATCCACCCATTTCACTTTTCCAAGATCCCGTTTCTTTTCTTCTCTCCGAAACATCCAGAAATTCATGTTAACTAAATGTGATTTACGCGTTACATATTTAGGCGTTCCTTACATCTTGCTAACCAATAAAACCACGGAATGAGGTAGAGAAATGAAAACGCTGAAGACATCTCTCACAGCCATGATGCTTGCTCTGGGTATTGCCGGTGTTGCCAATGCTGCCCCGGTTGAAATCAAGTTCTCCCACGTTGTTGCGGAAAATACGCCTAAGGGTCAGATGGCAATCAAATTCAAGGAATTGGTCGCAGAGCGCATGCCTGATAAGGCTGTGGTAAATGTTTACCCTAACTCACAGTTGTTTGGTGATAACAAAGTTCTGGAAGCTATGCTGCTGGGTGATGTGGAGTTGGCCGCTCCGTCGTTATCCAAATTCAATAAATACACCAAAGCACTGCAATTGTTCGATCTTCCATTCCTTTTTAAAGATATGGATGCCGTAGAGCGTTTCCAGAATGGTCCCGCTGGCCAGGAACTGCTTGGGTCGCTGAAGAAAAAAGGACTGGTAGGTCTGGGTTATCTGCATAACGGGATGAAGCAGCTTTCGGCAAACGATCCGCTCCGAACGCCGGCAGATGCCGATGGAAAAAAATTCCGCATTATGAGTTCTGATGTTCTGGCCGCCCAGTTTGAAGCTCTTGAAGCGGTACCTTTGAAAAAGCCATTCTCAGAAGTGTTTACCCTCCTGCAAACCAAAGCGATTGATGGTCAGGAAAATACCTGGTCAAACATCTATTCGAAAAAGTTCTTCGAAGTGCAGCCTTACATCACCGAATCTAACCACGGTGTTCTGGATTACCTGGTGGTTACCTCCGCAGAGTTTTGGTTGACGTTGCCGGATGACGTACGTGAAGGAGTAAAAGAAGCACTTGACGAAGCCATTGCCTTTGGTAACAAGGTTGCTAATGACAAGGCCATGGCTGACAAGCAGGCCATCATCGAATCGGGCCGCAGTGAAGTACTTACTTTGACGGATGCTGAGCGCCAGCAGTGTAGAAGCGATGAAGCCGGTATGGAAACAGTTCGAAGGCGAAATCGGTGCCGAGCTGATTGATGCCGCGGTTCAAGCTAACCAGTAATACGTAACACCCATTGATTTTAGGATTTGGCGTGTTTATCTCTATTTCCGCGCCACTGAATCCCAGGCGATTTTAGATCGCCCTGGTAGACGACCCGGGCTTGTCCCGGGCTTTTTTTTCAAGGAGGAAAGGATGGTTAAGTTTCTCCACAGGTTCGAGGAAACCGCCATTGGCATTCTGCTGGTTGCCATGACCCTGCTGGTTTTCGTTGAGGTGGTGCTGAGATTTGTTTTCAACACCGGCCTTTTCTGGGCACAGGAAGTGACCCTCTATATGTCTGCATGGCTGGTGCTTATTGGTGCATCTTGGGGGGTACGTGAAGGTGCCCATATCGGTGTGGATGCCTTTGTGAAAAAGCTTCCGGAAGAGACCCATAAAATGGTCACATTGGCTGCGCTGGCAATGTGTCTTATTTATTGCGGATTGTTCCTATACGGAAGCTGGGTTTACCTGTCCAAGATGCACCTGATCGGTATTGAAATGGAAGATCTTCCGGTTGAGAAATGGAAGGCGATGAGTTGCCTGTTAATCGGTTTTGCACTTTTAGCGCTTCGGATCCTGACGTTGGGTTATCAGGTAATCAAAGGCGAACGTCTCGGTTTTGGGTTTGCGGATGAAGCCAAAGAGAGTATGCACCTGGCAGAAGAGGCGATTGAGGGCACCGGATTGGATAGCAACAAGGAGCAGCAAAAATGACCATCGCAGTACTGTTTGGACTCTTGTTCCTTTGCATGCTGATGGGCATGCCGGTAGCAATTGCGCTGGGCCTCTCCAGCGTTTCAACAATTCTTTTGTTTTCCAATGACTCATTGGCGTCTATTTCACTGAAGTTGTTTGAGGCAACCAGTGAGCATTACACGTTGTTGGCAATCCCATTTTTTATCCTGTCTTCTGCCTTCCTTTCCACCGGGGGGGTTGCAAAACGCCTGATTAATTTTGCTATTGATTCTGTGGGACACATTCGAGGTGGCCTGGCAATGGCGTCGGTCATGGCATGTATGCTGTTTGCTGCTGTATCTGGGTCGTCCCCGGCAACGGTAGCGGCCATCGGCTCGATTGTTATCGTGGGAATGGTGAAAGCCGGCTATCCCAAAGCACTCGCAGCCGGTGTAATCGCGAATGCCGGTACGCTTGGTATCTTAATACCGCCATCGATCGTGATGCTGGTTTATGCGGCGGCAACTGAGGTCTCTGCCTCTCGCATGTTTATGGCCGGTTTTATACCGGGCCTGATGATGGGTGGTATCCTGATGCTGGCGATTTATATCGTCGCCCGAATTAAGGCTTACCTTCTCAGCCGTTTCCCGGGTTCGGTGCCTTAATTTCCTCAGGAAGCCGTGCGCTCGGCGGCTTGATGCTGATCATTATCGTACTCGGTTCGATTTATGGCGGTGTAGCAAGCCCGACTGAGGCAGCGTCAGTTGCTGCGGTCTATGCCTGGCTGGTCAGTGTGTGGGGGTACCGTGACATCGGTCCGCTGAAAGGTGTGCCATGGCGTCACGAGGGCGAATCGACGGGGACCGCGATTTTGCGAAATGCATTCAGCCTGCCGATGGTAATGGTGCGCAGCGCCTTCGATAAAGAAGTGGCACATGTTGTCAAAGATGCCGCGAAAGTCAGTATTATGCTGCTGTTTATCATTGCCAATGCCATGTTATTCGCCCATGTACTGACGACTGAGCGCATCCCTCATGTGATTGCTGAAACCATTGTTTCCTGGGGGTTGCCTGCCTGGGGCTTCCTGATTGTGGTGAATATTCTGCTGCTTATCGCCGGTAACTTTATGGAGCCATCTGCCATTCTGCTGATTATGGCACCTATCCTGTTCCCGATTGCTGTACAGCTGGGTATCGACCCGATCCACCTGGGGATCATCATGGTGGTTAACATGGAAATAGGGATGTTGACGCCGCCGGTCGGTCTTAACCTGTTTGTGACAGCCGGAATTACCGGAGAGAGCATGGGATGGGCGATTCGTGCGGCACTGCCTTGGCTTGGTCTGTTGCTGATATTCCTGATACTGATCACTTACATTCCACAGATTTCCCTGTTCTTGCCAGAGTATCTCGATTCTCTGCGGGGCTATAAATAACCGGGATGGCAAAACAAAACGGAGGTGGCGACACCTCCGTTTCTTCTTTTCCCTGCAAACTTACGCCAGGTTTGGTGCGTCGTAACCTTCCGGCTCATCAGAATAGACACAGACGTTCCAGTCTGCGGCAGCTCCGGATTCAGCCTGGCAGTGTGTTTCGAAGAAAAACTGTATTTCCTGCCTTTGGCAATGTGCCTCAAATGCAGCCATGTCAGACCATATCTCGTTAAAGACAATGGGGAATGATGTTCCTTCCGCGAACGGACTTGTGATTTGCCGGGTGACAGTGTACTGCTGGCAACCGTCTTCCCTCAGTGTGTTCGGTTCAAGCGCTTGCAGTGCGGAAAAAGCTCCTGTTCCCTGCCGGGTTTAGGTTGGAACTGAGCAATACAATAAACTTTTTTAGACATGTGAAACCTTTTTTATATTTTCTTTTAAAACATGGCGTTAGGTTACATGTGGTTAATGGCAGAGTTGGTCTGAACAGTTCTTTAAGAAAGGCTAAATTAGAAAAAGAGGCTGTATTTCTACGGCCTCTTTTGTTGGAGCGGGGAACTAAGCGAAGTCGAACGTTATATTTATGCCGCGATACGGGTCAGTACACCCATCAGCAGCTTGATGCGAGGCTCAATGGTATTGAGCTCAAGGTATTCATCTGCACTGTGGAAACCTGCACCCGCAGGGCCAAAACCATCCAGGGTAGGGATACCCAGAACTGCTGTCAGGTTGGCGTCAGAACCACCGCCTACGGCTTGCCAGGTAATATCAATGCCGATTTCCTTGCCGCATTCTTCAACCATTGCCATCAGTACCTCAGTTTTTTCTGATGGTACCATCGCCGGTTTGTGGGCTTCGCGGTCCAGGGTGACAGTCACGCCGTCAACGAAGGGTTTGTCTGCCAGTGCGCGAATTTTTGTATCCACATCTGCGTATTCGTTGTTGTCCCAGAAACGGACATCAACAACAGCCTCTGCGTGGTCAGGGACGATATTTGCGCCGTCACCCCCTTTCACCACGCCGACATTCAGCGTAGTGCCGGATTCGAAATTGGTCATCTCATTGATTGCCAGAATCCAGTTTGCCATTTCAGTAATGGCGCTGCGGCCGTTCTGTGGATCGTTACCCGCATGTGCGGCCTTGCCGTGGTAGGTCATCTTGTAGCGAGCCATACCTTTGCGGGCTTTCACCAGGGAACCGTCTGCACGAGCTGCTTCTGCAACCAATACGTGGCGGGCAGACTTGGCAACAGACTTCAGCCATTCTTCAGAATGCAGTGAACCGATTTCTTCATCCGGGTTCATGCAGATGCAGATTGAAAGCTTATCTAGAACAGCTTTGTCGAGGTTACGCATGGTGTAAACCACGTTCAGAAGGCCGGATTTCATGTCGGAGACACCCGGGCCAAATGCGCGGTTTTCATCAAAAGTCATAGGACGCTTGGCAACCGTGCCAACAGGGAAAACGGTGTCCATATGGCCGATGATCATTACATCAATGACGTCTGATTCAGGTTTGTTGCGAACTTCGAGTCCGGTGCCGGCTTTGCCGCAGTCGATGCGCTTGACGTTCCAGCCACCCATTTCTTCGTACTTGGCAGCCATCAAGCCAGCAACGGTTTCAATACCTTCCACAGTCAGTGTGCCGCAGTCTACGTCAATCAGCGGACGTAGTTCTTCAAGGTAAGCGTTCAGGGAAAAATTCATAGCAACTCCAGATTTCCTTGTGGGAAAACGCCGCCGGGTAACAGGTAACCGGCGGTATTGAATGCATTACACCAGGATGTTCATCACCAGCATTGAGCCCAGCGCGTTGATCACTGAGATAAGAATCATGATAGGGATGTAACGGCCTTCTGTTCCGATAGGGCCAAGGATGCGTCCCAGGTACTGAACCTGAGAGCCCATCAGGTAGATGGCAGGGGCCAGAATCGCGATATGTTCACCGTTCAGGATACCTTGGTCGAACAGGCTGATAACCACACCAACGGCGCCACCCATAGACATCCACGCACCGATAAGAACCGCAGCCGCCTCACCCGGTACGCCGAATACCGCCATGATAGGGGAGAAAAGGGTGCCCATTGCATCCAGTGCACCGGTGATTTGCAGTGCCTTGATGATAACAAACGCCATCAGAACGTTTGGCACAGTAGACATAGTGGCAATGTTCCAGCCTTTTTTGGCACCTTCTACGAAGATGTCAGTCACCATTGGCTTTTTGGCTACGCTCATTATGCTTTCTCCTCGGTCAGTGCAGCGTTTTCAGCTTTGTCTTCTTTGCCTTCAGTGATGTTCAGGTAAACGCGGAACAGGTTTGCACCTACGAACTTAAAGACAAACATCACGGCAACAGCCAGACCGATAGACGACGTAACAGCCAGTGAGCCGTCAGCCAGGGTCAGGGTGAACAGTACTGCTCCTGATGAGAAGAAGTTAACAATGGTGGCACCGGCAGAAAACTGGAACATGGTAAAGATGTCGGCTTCACGTTTGGTCAGGTGACCTTCATCTTTCAGCTGTCGGGTCATCGCCGCGCCGGCATCGGTACTTTGCAACGATGCAATCAGTGCAAGGCCAGTGTTGCCCGGAATGTTCAGTACCGGACGCAGAAGGGGAGTCAGCAGTTTACGGGCTGCATCCAGCGCACCGTAGTGCTCCAGAACGTTGATCATACCCAGGGCAAACATCACGGTAGGAATCAGGGTCAGAGCAAACAGGAAACCGTCACGAGCACCGCTGCCGCCTTTACCGCGCAGTGAGGTGGATGCGGTCTGGATACCATCGGCGGTTTCATTTACAGAGTAGACGACACTACCGAATGAGCCGTTCAGTGTGGTGAAGTCAAAGATGCCGTACCACTGGTTTGATTGCAGCAGGCCGGAGAAGAAAATAACCGCAAACGCCAGCGCAATGTAGCTGCCAACGGTAACTTTGCGATCCTGATTCGCAGGTTGCGACATGTTGTACCCTCAAAGTGAAATTATTTGAACAGCTTGATTGTGCTTATTCGTAAATGTGAAAAATTGACCGGGGTCAATCTGTGCCACATAAATGAACGCTATGGCCTTGTTTTGCAGGGAATTGTGATGCCCGTCATCTGTTGGTTGGATTTATCTGCTGTAAGGTTGTTATTAACAAGATCTTTCTCTGTTTGTTAATATATTTTCAGATAATCAGATGGCGAATTACATGTTCTACAGAAATGTTTTGCGGTGAGGTTCACGGGATGGTTTGGAGGGATTAGCCCAGCAGCCAGGCACAAAAAAAGGCGCTGCATGAGCGCCTTGTTCAATTAACGGTCGAACCCGATTACGCCTGAGATTTGGCCATTACCAACGCTTCTTCAGCCGCTTCCTCTTCAGCCAATTCTGCTTCGCTCTTTGGCGGACAACGGTCAACAAACCAGCCCATGTAAGAACAGATAATGGTGACAGCAATACAGACAAAGCTCAGCCACATATATGGGGCGTATGACAGTGTAGCCACACCCAGGATGCTTGCCATATAGATGCCGTTATCACTCCAAGGCACCATACCGGATGTCAGCGTACCGCCAAATTCAGCGTTTCGTGACAGGTTCTTACGCTGGTAGCCGAGGCGATCGTAGTTACGAGCACAGATCTTGGGGGTAAGAATCAGTGATACATACATGGCCGAGCCGAATACGTTACCCAGGAAAGCGGTACCCAGAGTCGATGTTGCCAGACCACCCGCAGTTTTGATGCGCTTTTCGAACAAGCTGGCAATTGTCTGAAGGACGCCGACTTTATCCAGCAGGCCACCAAAGCCAAGACCGAAGACGATAACAGCCACGGAGCCCAGCATGGATTCCATGCCGCCGCGGTTCAGGATGGAATCGATAAACGGTACACCGGATTCAATGTTAAACGGCGCCCAGGCAGTGTTCATCGCAGACAACAGAGGCATGTCCTGAACCATTACCGCCCACACGATGCCCAGCACAGAACCGAAGCTGATGACCGGGAATGATGGCATACGCATCGCCAGCAGCGCGAGGACGATGATTACCGGTACAAATGACAGTGGAGAGATCACAAACTGGTCTTCCATGGCTGCGATCACCTGGTTCACCTGGCTCATGTCGACATTTCCAGCGTAATGGAAGCCGAATGCGGTAAACAGAATACCGGTAATCACATAACTGATGCCGGCGATTGGCAGCATGCCTTTGATGTGCTCAACAATTTCAACACCAGACATGGTGGATGCCAGGATCACTGAATCGGACAGTGGCGACATTTTGTCACCGAAGTAACAACCTGACAGTACTGCACCGGCGGTCAGTGGTGCTGGAATGCCCAGTCCCTGGCCGATTCCCATCATTGCAATACCGGCTGTACCCGCCGAGCCCCAGGAGGTGCCGGTTGCCAGAGCAGTAAGGGAACAAATCAGCATGGTTGCAAGCAGGAAAATCGAAGGGTGGATGGCTTTCAGGCCGTAGTAAATGATGGTTGGTACGATACCACCTGCAATCCAGGTACCGACAAGGGCACCCACTGAAAGAAGAATAAGCACTGCACCAAGACCGTTGGAAATGCCTTTGGTAGCTGCGTGCTCAAGAGATTTGTAATCGTGACCCAGCTTGAGGCCAAGCGCCATGATGACAAACCAACCGATGAATAGGGCTAATTGGATAGGAAGATGTAACTCAGCCGTGAAGGAGAATGCCAGCGCAAGGAAGATTCCGAGCGACACAAACACTTGCGGGACTGACGGAAGTGTAACAGTTTTAGTTTTCATAGTTTTAGACCTTTCTGTAGCCGCTGCGCGCTTCAAAACCAGAAGGTGGCAGACTGCAAAATGGTAATGTGACAGAGCGCAAATTGGCTCCCTCACTAAGGCGGCTAACTGTAGACGACACACCGCCTTAAATCGAATAAGAACTTTCTTTTCTGTGAGTTAGCACTTTATTTGGGCTGAGTTATGAAAACCTTGCTAATTTCATGTTTATTATGTGTTGTTTGCATATTATTACGTTTTAAACGTGACATTGCTCGGTTCAAAGCCGGGATGGGATTATAGATAAAAAAAACACAATTGAAACAAAATATGGGTTATTAATCTTTCCAAGTGCGTAATCACGAGCTTTTAGTCGGTAAATAATTTGTAGCGATCTCATGAGGTTATGATTTTCAGAGTTTCAGATATTTTTTATGTTCTAGTCGATGAAAAATTATACTTTTCTATTGGGAGATCGCGTTTGTTGGTCATGCCCTTGGGGCTTGACGCCGCTTGTGTTCAGGCGGGGGTTATGACAAATTAAGGTCATTTGCTGAGCATTTTGCTCGGCACCTATTTTGGTAAAGTCCAGTTTATGCCAATTGGCTTAAAGAGTTGGTCAAAGTAAAGAGGCTTTCGGTAGGTCTGTAGGTTCAACTGTTTAGTCTGATTGGTATTCATTACAAGGAGTAAGTATAGATGTTGAAAGTGGGTTTGGTCGGCTGGCGCGGGATGGTGGGTTCCGTTCTTATGCAACGTATGGTTGAAGAAGGTGATTTTGACCATATCGAGCCGGTTTTTTACAGTACCTCACAGGTTGGCATTCCTGCACCTAACTACGGAAAAGACGCAGGGGATCTGCAGAATGCATTTGATATTGAAAGCCTCAAACAGCTGGACGCTGTTATCACCTGCCAGGGTGGTGATTATACCAATGAGGTTTACCCAAAACTTCGTGAAGCAGGCTGGAAGGGCTATTGGATAGATGCCGCTTCCTCACTTCGCCTTGCTGATGACAGCATTATCGTTCTTGACCCGGTTAACTTTGACCAGATTAAAGCTGGCATCCACGGTGGCACGAAAACATACGTAGGCGGCAACTGTACTGTCAGCCTGATGCTGATGGCTGTTGGCGGTCTCTATAAAGAAGGGCTGGTGGAGTGGATGACTTCCCAGACCTACCAGGCAGCTTCTGGTGCCGGTGCGAAAAATATGCGCGAGCTTATCCAGCAAATGGGCGTGATTAACGACGCAGTCAGCTCGGAGTTGGCAAATCCTTCTTCATCAATTCTGGATATCGACCGCAAGGTTGCTGAAACCATGCGTTCAGATGATTTCCCGGTTTCCCAGTTCGGTGTGCCATTGGCGGGCTCTCTGATCCCGTGGATTGATGTTAAACGTGAAAACGGCCAAAGCAAAGAAGAGTGGAAAGGCGGCGTTGAGACCAACAAGATTCTCGGTCTGTCCGATTCTCCGATTCCTATCGATGGTACCTGTGTACGTATCGGTTCAATGCGTTGCCACAGCCAGGCATTGACCATCAAGCTCAAGAAAGGTGTCCCGCTTGACGAGATCGAGCAGATGATCGCATCTCATAACGACTGGGTGAAGGTGATCCCGAACGATCGCGAAATCACTATGCGTGAACTGAGCCCAACCAAAGTGACAGGCACGTTGTCTATCCCGGTAGGCCGTTTGCGTAAGCTCGCAATGGGTGATGATTACCTGAATGCCTTTACGGTAGGTGACCAATTGCTCTGGGGTGCAGCAGAACCATTGCGCCGTACTCTGCGAATCATTCTGTCTGAAACAGCATAAGTGATACAACGCCCGCGATGAGCGGGCGTCAGATTGATAACTCGGTCGCAGATACAAAAAAACTGCCACAAGGCAGGT
>BAXG01000057.1 GCA_001310455.1 Photobacterium sp. JCM 19050 | reverse complement strand
GTTGACTTCTCAGCGTTGCCGCCGAATGTCGAGGCTGCGTATCTTACTCGCCTCCAACCCAAAGTCAAGAAGAAAATCTGAAGTATTTTCAAAGTCTCTTTTTGACTTCCCTCAACCGCCAACCCGAAGGTTTTGCGTTGAAGCGGGCGGCCATTCTAAACAAATCCAAAACCCTGTCAAGCAGTTGTTTTCAATTTGTTTTTGAAAGCTCCCGGAGCCTTCCCATCACTGCGAAGTCGTTGCCTGTCCGCCGTGTCGGTGAGGCGGCATTATAGGGACTTCGATCTGGTTAGCAACCCCTTTTCTGCCATAATTGATCTGAATGGTTACTTTTTGCACCAATCACGATTTTTAACTCTGATTTCATTACTTTTGTTTACACTCTGGCAATCCATAAACAATAAAAGTAACATCATTGAGACAAAGGGAATATTGGGCTGGTATTTACCAGTAAATTTGTATAACAGCGATGTCTTGAAAATATGAAAGTTCAAAGCCGTTTAACAGTATTCGGGCTTCTCACTGCCGCCTTGGGATATGGCATTCTGGAAGCTACCGCTATCATTCAGTCACCCTCCATGGCGTTTGCGCTTGGAGCGGTTGCGTGTCTTGTCGTTTTGCTTGCCGCCTCTGATAACACCTCTGAGACAAAAGTTCGTCATACACCTTCAACCATGACTGACGATTCAAGTAAGACTCTTTATGTGGGGAATCTTCCATACAGAGCGAATGAAGAAGACGTAAAGAAGCTCTTTTCTGAGCATGGGCATGTCTTTTCTGTTCGCCTTATGAAAGACAGACGCACTGGAAAGAGAAAAGGATTTGGTTTTGTCGTGATGGCTGAGGGAGATGCTCCCCAGGCAGTTACTCAATTGGACAACAGCCAATACGGCGGACGTACTCTAAAGGTAAAAGAAGCCAACGAACCTAAAAATGGGTCAGAAGCTTAACCTTGCTGAGATGCTGCTCAGCCAGACTCACGTTTAGAGCCTGCTCTTCATAAACAGGGGCAGTACAAAATACCAAGCCCGGTCTCTTACCTGAGTCCGGGTTTTTATTAATATCTATATCAAGAAGCGAACCGACACGGCGAGCAATCGCTTCACCTGAGTCAACCAATGCAACCCCCTCGCCCATCACCCGGCTAAGCTCTTTACGTAAGAGAGGGAAGTGAGTGCAACCCAGTACCAACGCATCAACCTTACCGACAAAAGGCGAAAGTATCTGCCCAATCTCTTCGTGGTTGACCTTTTTGCCGCGCAGCTTCTCTTCTCCAATTTGAACCAGCCGAGTAGAACCCACCTTAATGACGTCGCAATCCCATGCAAAGGCATCAATGAGCTGCTGAGTATAACTGCGGGAAACTGTCGCCGGCGTGGCCAGTAGACCAATGGATTTTTTCTTGCTGTAAGCAGCAGCCGGTTTAATGGCTGGCACTACTCCAACAACAGGAACAGTCAACTGATTACGAAGAGAGGGGAGGACAATGGTGCTGGCAGTGTTGCAGGCAATAACGACCAGATCCACATGGTGCTTACGGCACAGTTCCCCAACAATACCGCAAGTCCTGCTGATTAGGATTTCCTGCGGCAACTCGCCATACGGAAAAGCGCCATTGTCGAAAGCGTAGATATATTCCAATCCGGAAAACGAAGCCCGAATCTCTCTATATATAGAAAGCCCGCCGACACCGGAATCGAAGATGAGAACTGTCTTACCCACGCCTACCCACAAAATCCAAACACAAAGTAGCTATCATACTGCGCTGCTGGTGAAATCGGAATCGGACAACCGATATTCCAGAAAATGGAATCTTCCATCACAGTTTATCCCACAGTCTTCAATAGACAGCGGCGAAGCAAATCCCGGCATATCCAGTACCAAAGTATGGAATTCACCATCCTCACCACAAAGATCCACTCCGCCCGGCAACGAGCTCAGGAAGTCGGCATTGTACATTTCCCCACAGAAACGTCCGTCCAACTGCGCGGTATCAATGGTGCATACCCGGGTTTGAATACCGCGGTTGATAATTTCGCTGGCAAGTGATGCCGGTCGGTTACCCAACAGCGGGAATACCGCTTCCCAGCCTGCAGGCTCTATATAGCTTCTGCGGTAATCAGCAATGCCGTTACAGAACATATCCCCAAACGCAACCGCATCGATGCCAACGCCGGATTGCATGATACCTTCAACCACCAGCCACTGGTAAATGTCATTTGGTGGAAACACTTCCGGCAATGGAATAACAATCAACGGCAAACCGAGTCTGTCAGCCTGGGCCTTTACTACATTTAAAGGCGTATTCTGGAATGGCACGCCATCTCCGACATAGGTGGTATACAGCCCAACAACATCATAATCCGGGTTCTCTTGGAGACGGAGCAGGGTCAACGCAGAGTCTTTGCCTGAAGACCAACTGATAATGGTTTTTTAATCATAATTGAAAACAAAATCCCCCGTGATGACGGGGGATTTTCTAACTATCAGAAGTTATAACTTCCCGTAACAGAGAAGCTACGGCCAGTGCCCGAGTAGTATGCACCCCAGTTGTTTACACTGGAGGCATATTTCTCATCAAAGGCATTATCCACCCGGACGTTAGCCTGCCAATTACCACGGGTGTAATTGAGGGCAATATTTCCGAGCCAGTAACCTTTCAGCTTCGCTTTGGAGTTACTGTTGTCCCCATCCGGATAACGCGAGCCGGTGTAGTTACCTTCTATATACAGAGTCCATTCTGGCGACCACGCATAGGAGACATAACCAAGGCCGGTATTTTCTGATACCCACGATAGTTGCTTGCCTTTGTTGTCACCACCAGTAAATTCACCATCGATACGGTTATATTCAGCACCAATGGTTACTTCATCAGTGACATACCAGTCCCAGTTAACGCTACCGCCGTAGCGACGGGATTTATCCGCATTCACATTCGCACCAGGGAAAGAAGCACCAGGAGGTGGGTTTGCATTGGAGTCATAAACAATTTCATCTTCCAGATCCAAGCGGTAAACATTGAAGCGGACACTTTGTGAGGCAAAATCAATATCCCACCCAGCTTCGATGGACTGCCCTTTTTGAGGTTTCAACCCAACAACGTCGGAAGGTGTAAATGCCTGCTCATCGACCTTGGCAAAACGGAAGCTCTGGTCATAGCGGAGATAAACCCGTTGGCTGTCATTAATGACATAGTTTGCCCCCACCTCAACCGCCTTGGCTGAAGCATCCAGTGATTGACCCTGTGGATAGGTTTTTTTATCACGCAGGGAATCATCAGCTTTCGCGTATCGAGCTCCCGCACTTAGAGTCAATCCAGGTAACACTGGATAGTCAACCAAACCAAAAACACTGAACGTATTCTGGTCTGTGTCACGATCAATCGATGAGCTGAAATAATCGAATTTGGTATTCGAGGCATCTATGCCCAAGATCACATTGGCCTTACCATTCTCAGCATTAAACCCTCCTTCCATCTGGAGAGAGCCGAACCAACTCTTTGTCGTCTTGTTGTTTGGGCTACCCCAGCCCGTACCAGAGCCCGTTGTATTATCATGAACAAGGTTGATGCTGAGATCCCACTGGGGCAGGACTTCCTGTCTGAACCCAATACGCGCCGCACGGGTAATTTCATGATGGTCATCATCGGGATAAGAGTTGTTCATCTGGCGAGGATCTTTTTTAAACTCCTCTTCAGTCAATGACCCGGCATACTGGCGATAGTAGTCGTAGTAACTTGCCTCAGCAAAAAAGTGGCGAACGTCATTATCAAACTGGATACGACCTAAAATGCTGTCCGCCTGGCTTTCATTATGCTTTCGGTAATTGTCACTGTTGCGCTGGCTGCCGGAGAAGTAATACCGCCAATATTCATTAATCGGCCCAGCCACATTGGCGCTGGCTCCACGGGTATCAAAGCTTCCACCCTCAACCCGGACACTGCCGCCTCCTGACGTAGGCACTTTAGTGACAATATTGATCACACCACCTACAGCCTGATCACCATAAAGCACACCTGCACTGCCGGACAGGATTTCAACACGCTCAATTTGATTCAGGGGAATGGAGCTAATTTGAGGGGCGGAAAGGTCGAATTTGTTAAGCCGGCGACCATCAACCAATATCAACGTATTATGCGCCGCATTGGAGCCGGAAAAGCCGCGCAGCGAGAAAACCGGGCCGCTGTTTGTATCAGAGATTTGAATACCCGCTTTGCCGCGAAGTAGGTTTTCTAAGCTTGTAGCGCCACTGGTTTCAATATCATCCGCTGAAATCACACTGATATTTGCCGGAATATCAAGAATACTGTCGTTATTAACGCTGCGACCAATCACCACCATCGTCTCTTCTGCAGACACATAGGCAGGGGTAAGCAGTGACGCCACGGCCACTGAAAGAAGGGCTTTTTTCATGCTGTACATCCTTTATTCGCGTAAAAATGTCCCGGCAGACACGTAATGCCGGGAGCACGGGCCGGTATTCGGACTCGAAAGCATGGGTTATCCCGCCTACTTACAAAGACTTCCCGGAAAAATGGATAGGCGCCCATTCCCCAGTGTCTGGCTTATCAGCCTGATTGCGTTCGTTCTTTCTCACCGCTGCGCGTCAGTTGCGGATTTCCACCGCATTCCCTGTGACTCATCAAGGTCACGCCCAGTGCGGAGGGAATACTAGAGAGGCTTTAAAGGGAAGTCCAGTAACTAAAGGTTAACCTTTATGATGGGAATCGATTTCCGGGCTAAGCTGGACATACCGGGACAGATGAATAAAATCTGCGCTCTTACTTGAAATACGAGGTCATCATTATGACAGGCGAGATGTCAGCAGTTACTTACCAGTCGCAGCTGGATGAAAAAAGCCAGCGCTTAAGCGCGCTGTTTGCACAATACCAAGCCCCGGAACTGGAAGTCTTCACATCTCCTGAGCAGCATTACCGTATGCGTGCTGAATTCCGAGTCTGGCATGAAGGTGATGACCTCTACTACATCATGTTTGACCAAAAGACCAAGCAGAAGTACCGCGTTGACCAGTTCCCGGCAGCAAGCCGCCTGATCAACGATCTGATGCCCCTGCTGACCGATGCGATCAAGCCTATCAAGGCGCTGCGCCACAAACTTTTCCAGGTAGATTTCCTCTCCACCCTGAGTGGCGAAGTGCTGGTCTCACTGCTGTACCATCGCCAGTTGGACGAAGAGTGGGAAAAGGAAGCGCGTGCCCTCAAGCAACGCCTGAACGACGAAGGTTTCAACCTGGACCTGATTGGCCGCGCCCGTAAGCAGAAGATTGTGATCGACCGTGAGTTTGTGGTGGAAAAACTGTCTGTCGATAACTCAACCCTGGTTTACCAGCAGGTAGAAAACAGCTTCACCCAGCCAAATGCCACCGTCGCACAAAAGATGCTGGAATGGGCTATCGATTGTACCCGTGAAAGCGAAGGCGACCTGCTGGAGCTCTACTGCGGCAACGGCAACTTCTCGCTGGCATTGGCGCGTAACTTTGACCGCGTACTGGCAACCGAAGTAGCCAAACCGTCAGTGGATTCGGCCCAGTACAACATTGCCGCCAACCAGATCGACAATGTGCAGATTATCCGTATGTCTGCGGAAGAATTTACCGAAGCGATGGAAGGTGTACGGGAGTTCCGCCGCCTGGCTGACAGTGGTATCGACCTGAAGAGCTACAACTGCAACACGATTTTTGTCGATCCGCCACGAGCTGGTATGGACGAAGGCACCTGCCGCATGGTGCAGGGTTACGACCGTATTATCTACATCTCCTGCAACCCGGAGATGCTGAGAGAGAATATGGAAATTCTGTCTGAAACGCACCGCGTCAGCCGGTTCGCGCTGTTTGACCAGTTCCCGTTTACTCACCACATCGAAGCCGGTGTGCTGCTGGAACGCAAGTAAGCAATTTTCAGCACAGGAACAAAAAAGGGTCACTGCAACGTGACCCTTTTTGTTTGCCTGCAACAATCAGGCTTCTGCTTCATCCGAAGACGGCGCTTTCGGCTTGCGCTGGCTCACTTTTCGGGCAACCCAAACCAACAGGGCCATGGTGATAATAATGGAGATAAAGTTCCCGCCAAGCTCTGGCAACTGCACACGGATAAATGCGGAATAACCGAATGCACCGACCAGGAAGCAAGCGAAAGTGATCATTGGGGTTCCTTCCGTCATTGGCTGGGAAACGTGCTGCTGGTAGAAGCAGTAGACCGCCAGCACAAACGCGAGGATCGGAAAGAGGGAAAACGGCACACCGCCAACAAACAGCGAGGCAAGTGACGCGCTGGCACATACGCCGGCAATCACTGAGAGCACCAGGAATTTACGTTCTGACTTATATTGTTCCATGTGTCCACCTGAACAGGGTTAGTATGTTTCCTTGAGGGCTTTACGTTCGCGTTCCTTGTGGTACCAGTAGGCACCCTTCGCAAGCATACGTAGTTGGATAATAATTCGTTCAGCAAGTTCCGCCCTTGAGCGGCTGTCCATATCAAGCGCGTCAGCACCGGCACTGAAAACCAGGGTCACGCAGGCCTCCGCCTGATTATAGGCTTCTTCACCAGTCAGGTTAGCACGGGCTTCAAAATAGTCCGTCAACTCTGCCACAAAATGCTGAATTTCCCGGGCAACGGCGGCACGGAATGCGGCAGATGTTCCGGAACGCTCACGCAGCAAAAGCCGGAAAACGTTCGGGCTGCTTTCGATAAACTCCATGAAGGTTTCCACCGAGGTGCGCACCACACTGCCTTCAGTCGCAATCCGCTGGCGGGCCTGGCGCATCAATTGGCGCAACAACAGGCCACCTTCATCCACCATGGTCAGGCCAAGCTCATCCATATCCTTGAAGTGGCGGTAGAAAGAGGTTGGCGCAATGCCTGCTTCCCTTGCCACTTCACGTAGGCTTAGGTTCGAAAAGCTGCGCTCTGCACTGAGCTGACGAAATGCTGCATCAATCAGTGCCCGGCGGGTCTTTTCTTTCTGCTGAGCCCGAACGCCCATGGTGTTGTTTTCTTTCGAAGCCATCTACTGCCAACCAAAAAATTATTATCGGTGAATATCATACTGAAAAGCGGGGGTAAGCTCAGCCCGGCGGGTGTATTTCCTTAAACAACGTGATCAGAGACGGCGTTCACAACAGCCCTGATTCCCGACATTACGCGAAAACGTTAATATAGCGCGATAATAATGTTGCAAACGTGATACAAGGGCCTAGAGATTATGACCAAGAAAAACACGCCCCAAAACAACAATAACGCACCTGCCAACCCGGATTACGATGTCATTGTAATCGGAAGCGGGCCCGGCGGCGAAGGGGCAGCCATGGGCCTGACCAAAGCCGGACTCAGTGTTGCCGTAGTTGAAAAGGAATCCACCGTCGGCGGCGGTTGTACCACTGGGGGACAATCCCGTCTAAAGCCTTGCGTCATGCCGTCAGCCGTATCATTGAGTATAACCAGAGCCCGATATACTCCGGCGACAGACAAAGCCTCCACAGTACCTTCTCACAGATCCTGAACCACGCCCAATCCGTTATCGGGAAGCAAACCCGGCTCAGGCAAGGATTTTACGATCGCAACAATGTTTCCATCATCACAGGGACAGCCAGCTTTGTTGACAGCCACACGTTGGAAGTCCTCCGTGCAGACGGTACCAAAGACAGATTCACCGCCCGTTACTTTGTGATTGCCACCGGCTCGCGCCCTTACCACCCGAAAGATGTCGATTTCAGCCATCCGCGAATTTATGACAGTGACTCCATCCTGTCCCTGAAGCATGACCCACGCCACGTCATTATTTACGGAGCGGGTGTCATAGGCAGTGAATACGCCTCTATCTTCCGCGGCCTCAATACCAAAGTTGATTTGATAAACACCCGGGATCGCTTGCTCTCGTTCCTCGACAACGAAATCTCTGATGCCCTCTCCTATCACTTCTGGAACAGCGGCGTCCTTATCCGCAATGACGAAACCTTCGAGCGCATTGAAGGCACTGATGACGGTGTTGTTCTGCACCTTGAATCTGGCAAGAAGATGAAAGCCGACTGCCTGCTTTACGCCAACGGCCGGACCGGTAACACTGATTCCCTGAACCTCAAGGCAGTCGGGTTGCAGGCCGACTCCCGCGGACAGCTTAAGGTTAACGACGGCTACCAGACCGAGGCAGAACATGTTTATGCTGTCGGTGATGTCATTGGCTATCCAAGCCTTGCCAGTGCCGCCTACGATCAGGGTCGCCTGATGGCCAATGCCCTGGCAACCGGGAAAGTGGAAGGCCAGCTTATTGACCATATCCCAACCGGCATTTATACCATTCCGGAAATCAGTTCTGTTGGCAAAACCGAACAGGAACTGACTGCCGCCAAGGTACCTTATGAAGTTGGGCGCTCACAGTTCAAGCACCTTGCCCGCGCCCAGATTGGAGGCTCGGAAGTCGGCAGCCTGAAAATCCTTTTCCACCGGGATACCAAGGAGATTTTAGGCATACACTGCTTCGGCGAACGGGCGTCTGAGATCATCCACATCGGCCAGGCAATTTTTGAGCAAAAAGGCGAAGGCAATACCATCGACTACTTCGTCAACACCACCTTCAACTACCCAACCATGGCGGAAGCCTACCGAGTGGCTGCACTGAACGGCCTTAATCGCCTGTTTTAATGTATCCCCTCAAACAACAAAGCCAGCATCAATGCTAATGCTGGCTTTGTTGTTGGTAACCAGTACGCAGTGTCACACCCGGATAATACGGCTCCACGGCAGAGATTCATCTCCCAGCACGATAAAGTTCGGGTTTTCCAGCGTATCACGCTCGTTGTAGGTCAGCGGAGCAAGTTCTGTATCCAGAATACGCCCACCGGCTTCTTCCACAATGCATTGAGTAGCTGCGGTGTCCCACTCCCCGGTCGGACCAAGGCGCAGGTAACAATCCACCGCCCCTTCCGCCACCAGGCAAGACTTGAGCGAGGCCGAACCCAAAGGCACAAGGTTGTAATTCCGGCGCGGATCGAGGCAGCGGGTGATAGCTTCAATGTTCTGCCTTCGGCTGATGGCAACAGACAGGGACTGGGTATCTTCTTCATGACTCATGGCAGAAATTCGCATCGGATCGCCATCTGGCGTCGACTTCCACGCACCCTCCCCTTTGCAGGCGTAGTAAACCACACCGGATACCGGGCCATACACCACCCCCATTACCGGATGATTGTTATCCACCAGCGCAATCACCGTGGCAAAATCCCCGCTTCCGGCAATAAATTCCTGAGTGCCGTCAAGGGGGTCCACCAGCCAGTACCGATCCCACCGGCTGCGTTCAGAAAGTGGGACACCGGCATCTTCTTCTGACAGCACCGGAATATCCGGCGTCAGGGTCATCAGGCGGTCCATAATCAGCTTATGGGCGGCCAGATCAGCACTGGTTACCGGCGTCTGGTCTTTCTTGGTAAGCTGTTCAAACTGTCCGTGTTGGTAATAGTCCAGGATCAATTGGCCCGACTCACGGGCTATCTCAATCACAGAGGGCAACAATTGGGCGTACGACATCGGTCAAAATTCCTCAGCGGTTTAGCTGTTTCAACGCCAACAATAACGCAGTAATACTTCTCGCCTCACAAAAGTCGAGATGTGAAATCAGCTCTTCTCCCTGAGCAACAGGCCAACGAACCACATCCAGTGGTTCAGGTTCATCCCCTTCCAGTTTTTCCGGATAGAGCCTTGTGCCAGGAACAATGTCATCCGGCTGGAAAAGTACCCCGGTGCCAGCACCACTTCTTTGAGCGGTGTAAGTTTGTTAGCACCAAAGCCGATTTCTTCTTTCAATTCCCGGTCAGCCGCCTGTGCCGGCTCTTCCCCGGGATCGATCAGTCCTTTAGGAAAGCCTAGCTCATAACTGTCTGTTCCGGCGGCATATTCGCGTACCAGCAGAAAATCACCACTTTCGGTTACCGGCACAATCATCACTGCATTCCGGCCCGAAGGCTTCATCCTTTCATAGGTTCGCTCTGCACCATTGCTGAACCTAAGGTCCAGCGCCTCAATCTGAAACAGTCGGGACTTGGCAACAACCCGGCAATCCAGGATTTCGGGTTTGGTTTTGTTATACGCCATAGAGCTTTTCTCCCTTATCCGGCTGCAGGTGGAAAATGAATGGCGTAACGCCCCTCAGCATCCGGCTGTCCAAGCCATTGCAGTTGTTGTGATACAGATGACGGCAATGCCGGCCCCGGCTTAATCCAGCCATTGGCAGACACCTCCCTGGGGTTGGTAACTTTTACGTTCGCTTCACTCTCCAGGCATCGGATTTCTGGTCAGCGGCAACGGTAATTTCACCGCCAGTGCACCCCAGTTTACCGAACACCTGTCCTAATGCCACCTCTCCTACCGGGACGATCACTTCACTGTCGTTCCACACCAGATTGCCGTCGAGCACCCGGCAAAGCGGTTGCCCGGCCTGGAATTCACGAACGGTCAGGTCCACTTTGCCTTTGAGACTGAGTGGAACCATGGAAGGGATATAAGGGCCGACTTTATCAGCTGGCAGGGACACCATCAGACGCTCGGCAAAAAGGCCATCGAGCCCATACCCAACCGTTCCACGCCCGGACAGGCCAATACTGCTGCCCTGGCCAAAGCGAATATCCAGCGCACCCGCTCCTTTAAACAGGCGGGTAAAATCCACCTGCCAGTTGACCTTTCCCAGAGAAAGCTTGCCAACCTGGTTGTTGCTGACAGAAACCGACGCAACCTGACCGTCCCATACCGTGCCACTGATACCGGAAAGCTGCACGCCCTGAAGAGGCGGAAGGAGACGGTAAGCAACAGACGCCGGAAAGTGGGCAACCACGCTGATAACAAATACCAGCAGGAACAGCAACGAGGCCAAAATAATACGTTTTACACTCATCGAGGCCCCTTACACCTTACTTAACAGCAACCGGTTCACGGTCACCATGCCATTTTGATCCCCGCGACTCAGCTCAAGGACATCTACCGTCACACCGTAGCGCACCGCCAGGTTGTCTATCCATGCCATAAGCTGGTTGAACGGTACCGGGCTTATTGCCACCTGCACCTGTTCGTTACGGGGCTGGATACGTTCAATCTGGATATTGTAAGGACGTACTGTTGCGGTAATAACCTGGTTCAGTGACAGGTTTTGCGCCGGGGCGCCGGCTCCGGTTGTACCACGGAGCGCCATAATGTCGTTGGCTTTGTTTTTCACCCAGACATCCAGTGACTTGGCCGCAGCCAGACGGGATTGAGCCTGAGTCGCCCGGTTGTTCATCGGTTCAATCACGCCCCAGTAGGCAACCGCCACCAGGAGAAATGCACCGCATACCAAAACCAGGTTGCGTTCCCTGGCTGAAATCGAAGACCACCACTGCTTCATATTACGAGGCCCTCTTCAGTAGAAATATGCCGGTAATTTTCTCTTCTGAACGGTTGAGCTGGCCAAGCTCAGTATTAAAGTGTTCACTCAGTTTGCCTCGAAGGGTTTCAAATTCGCTGAAATCCTTGCCCGACGCCTCAAACTTGAGTTCCTGGCGTTCACGTTCAAAACGCAGGGATTCCATGGTCATACCCGGCACCTGAGCCAGAATGGGCTGAAGCTGGGAAAGCCACACCAACACTCCGTCATCTGACGACACACCGCCGAGACGCTTGAGCTCATTGTTCATCTGGTTTTTGAGATAACTGGTGGTTGGGATCTTGCGAAACTGCGGAAGCACCTGACGGAACACTTGCTCGCTTTGCTGGCGCAGCGCAGCAGCCTGAGCTTCCATTTCAGACACTTTTTTCCAGTTCTCCACGCCCATCACAGCCAACAGAACCAGAGCAACAGCCACAGCAACCGCCAGACTTTGAGCGATTTGATAACCGCAGACTGCTGGCGGTATGGCCCGCTCAGCAAGCTCACCCGGCTTTGCGCAGCACCCTCAGCCAGCAATGCCATCACCATTTCCGGCTCTGCCGCATCCCACTCTCCGGGCATATTGGCTTGAACCGGGCTGTAACTGGTCACCTTCAAATCGGGCGCCATCCACGCATCCCGTGCATCCAGCCATACTGGAAGCATCGCAGCATCAGCGACTGTGCCGCCAAAGTTCCCGTCACGGACAAGCCACTCCCCATTGAGCTCAGCAGCGGTGAGGCTCTCATCCACAAGGGGCAGCGCCAGCACGTCCGGCAGCATTTTTTTGGGCTGGACACCAAGCTCAGCCAGAGTATCGAGCCAACGGGCCATCAGCCGGTGCTCAATCACCGCCACATGGCCTTTTTCGCCGTCACGCCCCAAGAGCGCGACATGGAGAAGATCCACATCCTGAGCCAGTTCTTCTTCGAGCAGGTACGGGAGAACAGTCTGTAACTGCCGGTCACTGCCTTTGGGGATGACCACCTCGGTCAGGGTGAGGGCATTGCCCGCCACCAGCACATTGAGGTCGCGCCCGGACAGGTAGTCGCCGAGCTCCGGCAATGCCGCCTCACCGGACAGGGTGCCGGAGGCAATCACCTCCTGCTGCGCAGCAGACCATACCAACCACGGGATGGGTGCCAACGCATCACTGTTCAGACGTATCGTCAGAATCTCGCTCACGCATTCCTCCAAATCGGCGGCGAACCGTTTCTATATTGCCGCCTTCGCCACGCGCCAGCAGGGTGCGCAGCCGTAATGTTGTTTTATCCACCTCTATCAGGCATCCAGCTCGAAAAAATGGCTGGTGACATCCAGGTGTGGTTTTATCTGCTCCCGGGCTTTTTCTTCCAGCGACGCCAGCGCCGGCTCAGCCAGGAACTGTCAACATCATCCCAGCCTTCATAAGGCCGGCCCTCGATAAGCTCTTTGGCCTGATCGGTACTGATTGACGTCAGTGCAGCCAAAAGCGGCGCCTCTTCCTCAGTCAGGGTATTGATGTTCACGTTCAGTTTGTCAGATGGCACCGCACAGAGCATGGGCGCCACCTCAATATAAATTTTGGCACTGATGCCATTTATCGCCCGAAGCTCGGTATTGTCAGCAAGCGGGCCATTTGCCGTGACATAAGGTACTGCCTGGCCCTCATAATGGCTGTCTTCCACCCCGAGCGCCGTCTGGACCGAGTTATCACCGTCGACAAACTCCCAGACCGATGCTGCGGCCGTTTCTGCCTGGTAACCGTCAAGTTCCAGGTTTTCGAACAGTCGCTGCAGTACCGCCACTTCATACGGCAACTGTCCGTTTTCCGGTGTGCCGACATTGTTCAGGGCATTGACGTTGTAGCACGCCTGCCTGTCATACACCGAGCCGGTAGCCGTACCCAAATCCAGCGGATAAGTCTGGTCTTTCACCGCCCATGGCTGGTTGAGGGTGACTTTGTCATTGTCCTTGAAGCTCTCTTTGAGCCCCACCTCTGCCAGTGCTTCCACACCCTGGCTGTACCAAAATGCCTGTTGGTAGCGCAGCTGGCGTTCGGCCCGCTGGAAATTGACAAACAACCGGTCAGACATCGCCACTGCCACTGTGGTCATCATGGCCACAATCAACAGCACGACCAGCAGGGCGACACCTCGCTGGCGGGAACGCGCATCAGCTTTCACTGCCGTCCCCCTTCCGCACATAGTCCGGCAGCAGGTAGATCCTTTCGATCTCGCCGTATCCTTTCAGATCCATCCGAAGCTTTACCGCCGGGGGCATGGCATCCGCCTGATCCCATTCATCACGCCAGTTACCGTCCGCATAAACCTGAAGGGTAAATTCGCTCACCCCGTCCAGTACCGTCATCTCGGCAGGTTCAGCACCTGCCGGTGCATCCGGGTAAATCCAGCGCAGGCGTTCAAGCTTTTCATCTTTGAGCCGGTAGCTACCCGGACCACTTCACCCCGGGGGAAACGGTTCTCGGGGTTACGCCAACCCGCACGGACAAACATCACCGCATCGTCATCGGAGTCGAGCAGGAATTTGCCCATCTTGATGAGCTTATTACCCGGCTCTTCACCGTTTTCACGAAACGGCCTGCCGACAATCTGGCGAAAATCGCTGTCCATAATAACCAGCGCCCGCTGCAGTTTCTGGAGCCGGTTCCCGACATCCCGGGTCTGGGCATCACTGCGCAGGACATTGTTCAACACCTGGTAAGCACTGACTCAGGGTGGCAAACACCGCAATCGCCACCAGCACTTCTATCAGGGTAAAGCCCCGGTTTTTTTCACAACCGCCCGGGGTACGCGTATTTCCTCTACCCCGCAGGTACATAGGTTCTCACCGTGACCAAATTATTCTTTCGTTTTTCATCGGCTGCCACGCTGACATCCACGGCGCGCAGTTGGTTGGTGGCGGTTGCCACCGGCGTGATGGTCCAGTACCAGGTCTGGCCTGCCATCTCCGATTTGCCTTTTTGCGGACCGGTCGGCACCCGGCCACTCAGCTTCACCAGGCTGAGCTGGTTGTCCGCGACCATAGCGGCAAAGGTTTTCTGCTCGAGATAGCCAAGGGTATTGGCATTTTGCCCGGTTGCTTTCATCACACTGAGTGCGGCAACGGCGAAAATCGCCATCGCTACCAGCACCTCAAGCAGGGTAAATCCGCTGTGGCGTCCCATCAGGCATCGTCCTCATCAGGCTGTGCAAGGGTGTATTCCCCAAGCTCGTTGCCTTTGACTACCCACAACACTTTTTTATCTTCCCGGAACTCAAGGCGAAACGGCGTCTGTTCCCCGTTTCCCATCAAAACAATCTGTGGCGGTTTGGGCTTTTCTTCCTGCTCGGCAAACATCTCGTCATCAAACAGGCCATCGCGCTCCCAAAGCTGGTCACCGCCGTCCTCCCAGCTGAACGCATCCATGGTGAGCTCCAGCGACAACCCACCATCCAATTCAACCTGCTGGAAATAACGGTCACTTTCGCGCTCCTCCCACCCTTTCGGGTGAGGAACCAGAATGAGTATCCGTCCTTGTCGACCCGGATACCCAGATCCTTGCCTTCCATCAGCGACTGCTCGGAGAGCAGCCCGGCTAAATGGTAAAAGCGCGTTGCCTGTTCCCTGGCCTGTTCGTTTTTGCTCTCCGGCAGGGTCATGACCACCACCACGGCACTCAGGCGAGGACCACCAGCACCAGGAGAATTTCGATCAGGGTAAAACCTGCAACACGCCGTGCCTGCATGGCTTACTTCAGATCCTGCATATTCCAGTTGCCGATATCCTGGTTTACACCTTCACCGCCTTCCTGGCCGTCTGCACCCAGGCTGAAGATGTCCACGTTACCGTGCTCACCCGGGTTCAGGAACTGGTAGTCATTGCCCCAAGGGTCTTTTGGCAGACGCTTGATGTAACCGTCACTGCGGTAGTTGCGTGGCTCAGGGGAAGAACTCGGTTTGCTGACCAAGGCTTCCAGTCCCTGGTCAGTGGTTGGGTACACAGCATTGTCCAGCTTGTACATATCCAGTGACTGTTCGAGGCTGCTGATATCGGTGACCGCTTTTTGCTGATCCGCCTTTTCTTTGTTGCCGAGCAAGTTTGGTACCACCAGGCTGGCGAGAACGCCAAGGATGACGATAACCACCATGACTTCAAGCAGGGTAAAACCTTGTTGTTTGCGTGCCTGCATTCGAAAAAACCTCCAATAGGACTTAACGGCTCACCATGTTGTTGAGCTCAATAATAGGCATCAGCGTGGCGACCACGATAAAAAGCACAATTCCTGCCATCGCCACAATCAGCAGGGGCTCAAAAATGCCAAGGGCAACGGCAACCAGCGACTCGAAATCCCGGTCCTGGTTATCAGCAGCCCTTGTCAGCATGGGTTCCAATTCACCGCTTCGCTCACCACTGGCAATCATGTGCAGCATCATCGGCGGGAACAGGCGGGACTTTTCCAGTGACATGCGAAGGCTCACACCCTCACGCACGTTGTCAGAGGCTTCCAGCACCTTTTGTTTCACCCAGGTGTTGGTCATCACATCGGCCGCGACCTTCATCCCTTCCAGAAGCGGGATAGCACTGGAGGTACAAATTGCCAGCGTGCGGGCAAAACGGGAGGTATTCAGCCCCCGCGCCACCCGGCCAATCAATGGCAGCCGGAGTACCTGTCTGTCCCAGGCTAAGCGGTTTTTCGGGCGGCTGAGCAACCCTTTGGCCAGTATCAGCAACCCGGCGATCACCAGAAGGACAACCAGCCCCCAGTCCTGGACAAAATTACTCATTGTCAGCAGCACTTCGGTGATGGTCGGCAGTTTCTGGTTCATCTGGACAAACTGCCCGACAATTTCCGGTACCACGGTTGCCAGCAAAAAAGCCACTACAGCGACTGCTATCAGGGTCAGCATGGTCGGGTAGACCATGGCCTGGATCATTTTGCTGCGAAGGCGCTGGCGGTTTTCCACATAGTCAGCAAGGCGGTTAAGCACGGTGTCGAGGTGGCCGGATTTCTCACCGGCGGCCACCATGGCGCGAAAGAGTTCGTCAAATACATGGCCGTATTCCCCCAGCTGTCCGCCAGGGAATAGCCTCCACCACCCGAGCGCGAACACCGGTAACAAGGTTGCGGATACGCGGCTTCTCACTCTGGTCAGCCACGGCTTTCAGGCACTCTTCCAGCGGCATACCGGCCTGCACCAGCGTAGAGAGCTGGCGGGTAATCAGTGCCAGATCAGCGGTACTGATGCCACGTTGCAGGTTAAAGGTGCGCTGGCTTTGCTGTTTTTCCTTTTCCCGGGTCAGGGTGACATCTACCGGCACCATGCCCTGCTCACGGAGCTGCTGGCGAACCTGGCGGGCATTGTCCGCTTCCATCACGCCTTTTTTATTGCGCCCCTTGGCATCCAGTGCCCGGTATTCAAAAGCAGCCATTATTCCTCCCGGGTCACCCGCATCACTTCTTCAAGCGTGGTAACGCCACGGCGCACCTTCTCGAGGCCATCATCCCGGATACTCGGAGTATGGGCACGAATTCGGCGCTCAATCGCCTGCTCACCGGCTTCACTGTGAATAAGCTCGCGTACGTCCTCGTCCACTGTCAGCATTTCGTGGATGCCGGTTCGGCCGCGGTATCCCTTGTTGTGGCACTCTTCACACCCGGCAGCGCGGTATAGCGTCAGAGGCTCATCCGGTGACAGATCGAAAATCTTCTTCTCTTCCGCATTGGCTTCGTAAGGCAGGCGACAGGTCGGGCACAAGGTACGCACCAGACGCTGGGCCAGGACACCAAGCAGGGAAGAGGAAATCAGGAAAGGTTCGATACCCATATCCCGCAAGCGGGTAATGGCACCGACAGCCGTGTTGGTGTGCAGGGTTGAAAGCACCAGGTGACCGGTCAGGGAAGCCTGGACTGCAATTTGCGCGGTTTCCAGATCACGGATTTCCCCCACCATCACCACATCCGGATCCTGGCGGAGAATGGCCCGAAGTCCACGGGCAAACGTCATGTCTACACGCGGGTTAACCTGGGTCTGGCCAATACCGTCGATATCAAATTCAATCGGGTCTTCGACCGTCAGAATGTTGCGCTCGGCGCTGTTGAGTACCTGAAGCCCGGCATACAGGGTGGTCGATTTACCGGAACCGGTCGGGCCGGTCACCAGGATAATACCGTGCGGGCGTTCAATCAGGTGGTTGAAGCTTTCGCGGTTGACCCCGGTCATGCCCAGGCTGTGCAGGTCAAGCCGGGTCGCGTTTTTATCGAGAAGACGCAACACCACCCGCTCACCGTGAGAAGACGGCATGGTGGATACACGTACGTCTACCGCACGCCCGCCGATACGCAGGGAAATCCGGCCATCCTGGGGCACACGTTTCTCGGCAATATCGAGACGCGCCATCACCTTGATACGTGAAACCAGCAGCGGAGCCAGTTTGCGGCTCGGGCTTAGGACCTCTCGCAGCACGCCATCCACCCGGAAGCGGATAGAGAGCGACTTTTCGAAGGTTTCGATATGGATATCCGAGGCACCTTCCTTGATGGCTTCGCCCAGCATGGCGTTGATGAGCTTGATGATCGGTGCATCGTCTTCGGACTCTAGCAGGTCTTCGCTCTCCGGCAGCTCTTCTGCCAGGCAAAGAAGTCGTCATCCGCACCGAGATCCTGCATCAGTTGCTGCGCTTCTGAAGAGTCGCGCTGGTAGAGCTCAGTCAGTTTGTTTTCAAATGCCGCTTCTTCGATTTTTTCCGGCACATAGCCTGTACCGAGAACGCGGCGGATCTCACTCAGGACAAGCGGTGTCGGCGCACCTTTGAAATAGAGGTGCCACTGGCTTTCGCGGCGCTCAACCAGCACGCCGTGCCGTTTGGCATAACCAAACGGCAGGCGGAAAGGCAACGCGGAGGATAGCACATCCATGGTCATGACCCTTTGCGGCCAAGTTCAGCCACCAGAGCGCGCACTTCTGCAGGCAGGGTACGGTCTTCGCCGTATTCCGGCAGTACCGGGGTCTTGGTGCCCGGCATCAGCGCCACATCTTCCTGCGCTTTGTAAAGCTGCTCCGCACGGATGTAGTTGTACTTGCGCTGGGTGACGCCGTCTGCCGTAATGCCGTCTCGGATAATGGTCGGCTTGATAAACAGCATCAGGTTCTTTTTCTCTTTCTGGCTGCTGGTCGATTTGAACAGGTTGCCAGAATCGGAATGTCACCCAAAAGTGGCACCTTGGACTCACTTTCTGCTGTACGCTCATCGATCAGGCCGCTCAGTACAATCATCTGGCCGTCATTGACCATCACCGAAGTATCGAGCTGGCGCTTGCCAAACCGCACGTCAACCGCACCGTTGGCACCGAGTACGTTGGACACTTCCTGCTCAATGTTCAGAAGAACGGCAGTGCCTTCGTTAATTTGCGGGGTAATCTTGAGCTTGATACCCACGTCCTTACGTTCAACGGTCTGGAATGGGTTGTCATTGTTCGAGCCGGTTGCCGAACCGGTGATGACCGGCACTTCCTCACCGACAATAAAAGAGGCTTCCTGGTTATCCAGCACCATCAGGCTTGGGGATGACAGGATGTTGGCTTCGTTGTCTGACGCCACCGCTGTGACCAATGCCGTCCAGTCACCCAGGGCGATACCGGCGGCAGCACCGTTCACACCACCCAGCACTTTGGCCAGAGCATCAAAGGTGCCGGATTCTGTTTCTGGGACCTGAATTGGATTTCCATCTTTATTAAAACGGGAAACCAGCTTGGTTTTGTCCTTGGTCTCTTCCTGTGCCACCACGTAAGAGCCGACCGGTACACCGGTGTTGGTAAACTGGATGCCGCCCCCTTCGAGCGAGCCCCATTGCACACCGAGGTTGGCGCCGTTGTTTTCTGAGACTTCAACGATCATCGCCTCAATCAGCACCTGGCACGGCGGATATCAAGCTGGCTGATAACACTTTCCAGCGCACGCATGATATCCGGCGGCGCGGTAATCACCAGGGCGTTGGTCGCCTTGTGGGCGGAAATCTGCACTTCTGTTTTCTGGCCGCCCTGCCCCTGTCCGTTGCCCTGCTTCTCGGCAACCAGTTTGTCGGAAACACCCTGCAGCACGTCAACCAGTTCTTCGGCATTGGCATAGCGCAGATAAACCACGCGGTTGTTACCCACTGTTGCCATTTCACGGTCGAGCTGGCGGATAAGTTTCAGGATGCGCTTCCGCACTTTCGGCTCACCGGACACCAATACCGAGTTGGTACGCTCATCAGCAACAATCTGTGGTTGCAGTGTCGGCGGCGCATTTTTGGCATCCTGGGTTTTGTTGAGGGCATCAATGATACGAACCATTTCTGCAGCAGAGGCATACTTGAGCGGGACCACTTCCACTTCTTTGTCACCAGCTTGGTCGACGCGCTCAATGATATCTGTCAGGCGGTTTACCACCGAGGCACGGCCAGTCAGCATAATGACGTTCGCCGGGTCATAGTGAACCACGTTGCCGGAACCGGCATTGTCCACCAGCTGACGTAATAAAGGAGAGAGTTCGCGGACGGAAACGTTTTTTACCGGGACGACGCGGGTCACCACTTCGTCGCCTTCAATGTTGTCTTTTTCCCCAACCACCGGAATGGCATCGGTCTTGGCATCCTTGTCCCGGATAACCTTGAGCACGCCGTTGTCCATTTCTACCACGGCGAAACCATAAACCGACAGTACGCTCAGGAAGAACTGGTAATATTGTTCATCATTGAGCACATCGTAGCTGCGTACGTTTACCTTTCCGCGCACCGCCGGGTCGACGATGATGGTTTTATTCAGGTTGCGTCCGACAATCTCAATGAATTCCTGGATGTCAGTCCCTTTAAAACTGGCACTGAACTCAGCGGCATTCACCGTAAAACTGTTCAGCAACAGGGTACCGGCTACCAGCCAGGCGCTTCGTTTTCCCCAATATTTCACACACTTCTCCCGCTCAGCCTAGGCTGTGGTTTATACCAGTCGGATTCATTCTTTAATCTTTCTGACCAACGAATGCACCCAAGTGGTATCAGAAACTGATATAGATTTCGTGAAGCTGCCCTTCCCGCTCTACGGTCAGGTTAATCTC
This sequence comes from Photobacterium sp. JCM 19050, assembly GCA_001310455.1. GTDB lineage: Bacteria > Pseudomonadota > Gammaproteobacteria > Enterobacterales > Vibrionaceae > Parasalinivibrio. Next base: position 2,485 of record BAXG01000057.1, on the reverse strand, counting down.
AGTAAGATCGGACAGGCTTTGCCAAAGCTGACTCATCGCTTTCGGGTCACGCAGGTCGCTCCCGTTTACCGCCACGGCCAGGTCGTTGTCTTTCAGGCCGACCTGGTCAAACAGACGGCGGTCCCTTCCCGGATTGACACGAAATCCTTTGATATCGTTGCCGTCTTTAACCTGGGAAAGGCGAATGTACTTGAGCATGGATTGCGGGTTGGCAATCAGCTCTTCTTTTATCTGGGCCAGGTCTTCTGCCTGGGCGCCGTTATTCACTGAGGGTTTGTCAGCGGCTGCGGGTGTGCTTGCAGCTTGTTCGCTGTAAGGGATCCCCTCCAGCATCAGTGCTTCATCACGGCCATTGTTGCGGATGATCACGCGGTCTGTCTGCACCTGCTGCAACGTAACGCGAGTACCTTCGATGGTCTCATCAATACCGTAGGTTTTTTGCTTGCCCCGGTTAGCGATAACCGCAAGGGCCCGGGATGAGTCTGTACTGGCAACCACACCTACAAGAGTCAGGTTCAGTTTGGTTTTCGGGGCGGTCTTGACCGGTTCTTTTTTAACAACCGGTGCCACTTTTTGCTGGTAGCGGCCGAAAAGGTTGGCATTTTGAATTGAAGATAACTGGTACGCCGGGCCTTCATTGCCTGACTGCACAGAGGCCGCCGCAGGTTGCCAGCGTTGAGGCTGAGGCGGGGTTTCCATAAACGCCCAGACAAGCCGGCCGAGAACCCAGGCAATAGCGAGCAATAAAACAATTGATACCCAACGGGCGACGCGCGCTGCCGGTACCTTGCGCATCCATCCCGAGGCAAAATCCGCCCCTTTTATCCACCGTTGTGCAACTGTTTCCATGCTTCCCAAACTCTCTAACTGTTTGTCTTTTCTTTATCTAATAAGACCCGTGAACCGCCATCCTGTTCACGCAAATGACAATATTATCAAAATACACACCAACCTCAGACGATGATGTTAAAAACTGAGGGTACAAGTGTGCCATTGTCACACGGATATATTGAAAAAACGCTATCGCGCCACCATATCATGCTCTGAAAATGTGATGCTGATCGTGGCAGCCAATTGTGTTAGTTTACGCCAACCGCGCAAAAAGGAGGCGACCGTGCGACAAAAACACCCGTCCCCGAAAGAGAGTTCAGGCGCTGTAAGACTGGATAAATGGCTTTGGGCTGCTCGTTTTTACAAAACCCGTTCTATCGCCCGGGACATGATAGATGGCGGAAAGGTGCAGTATAACGGACAACGCACCAAGCCCAGCAAAATTGTTGAACTCGGCGCAGAGATCCGGCTTCGACAGGGTCACAGCGAAAAAACCGTGACCATCCTGAAAATCTCTGAGCAGCGACGGGGTGCCCCGGAAGCGCAGACACTCTATGAGGAAACCTCAGAGAGCATTGCCCGTCGCGAGCAGGATGCAGAACTGCGCCGTTTGCATGCGCAGAACCCGGCGCCGGATGCCCGTCCTGACAAAAAACAGCGCCGTGACCTGATTAAGTTCAAGTACACCAACAACTAATTTCAGACAGCAGAGACAAATCTGATGGCAAAAGACAGCTTGCACCGTTATCTGTTCGACGGTATCTCCGTTCGCGGAGAAATGGTTCAGCTCAGCGATACCTACCAGCGGATGCTGGAAGGACATAACTACCCGGCTCCAGTACAGCGTTTGCTGGGTGAGCTGCTGGTAGCAACCAGTCTGCTGACTGCAACCCTGAAGTTCGAAGGCTCTATCACTATCCAGCTACAGGGTGACGGCCCGGTTTCCCTGGCGGTTATTAATGGTAACCACAACCAGCAGTTGCGCGGTGTAGCGCGCTTCAGCGGCGAAGTACCAGATTCTGAAAAAGTGTCAGACCTGATTGGCAAAGGCCACATGGTTATCACTATCGAACCTGAAAAAGGCGAACGCTACCAAGCGTTGTAGGCCTGGACGGTGAAACCCTGGCGGAATGTATTGAAGGTTACTTCGCCAATTCAGAACAGCTCAAAACCCGCCTGTGGCTGCGCACCGGTAATGAAAGTGGCAGTGCTCAGGCTGCAGGTATGATGTTGCAGATCGTTCCAGACGGTAAGGGTGACGAAAACGACTTCGAACATCTGGTCCAACTGACCGAAACTGTCAAAAATGAAGAGTTGTTCGAACTTGAGGCTGAAGAGGTGCTTTATCGCCTTTATCACCAGGAGACCGTCCAACTGTTTGATCCGCAAGCAGTAGAGTTCATGTGTGGCTGTTCCCGAGACAAAAGTGCAGCCGCCATTGTGTCTCTGGGACGTGATGAAGCCGACACTATTTTGGCAGAAAACGGTAACCTGACACTGCATTGTGACTACTGCAATGCAGATTATGTGTTTGATAGCATTGATGTAGCAGCACTTTTTGAAAATGGTGCTGTTGGCTCAAATCAGGTGCACTGATATTTCTTGTTAAGAAATAACTGGGAATTATTAACAAAAAGCCGGTCATCTGACCGGC
>BAXG01000056.1 GCA_001310455.1 Photobacterium sp. JCM 19050 | reverse complement strand
TGCATCCTGAAGCGCTCGAGGCTTATCATTCCCATGACACGGGCCAGCGTATCTGCTGAAGGTATACTTTGTGCGAACTCTCCATATCGTTTCAAAAAATCAACTCGAATATCACCAAAATCCGCAATGCCTTCCCATGTATCATGACCTGACAATACGCCGCAAATTGTCAGCAAAATAATGTCTGATAACCGATGGGAAACTTTGCCTATTTGGCAGTGATCTTTAATAACGTGAAAATGCATAAATGGGTTCATAGACAGGATCTTTAGCATTAACTCATTATTTTAGGTCCAAAAAGGCTTCATTTATGATCTGATAATCGTCGCCAAACAAATAACCAAGACCAACCATGAAGCCGATGACGATTATCCCTCTGAAAGACCAGTTAGCGCAATTTTTCAATGCCGATTTTCTGCTGAAAACCGCCAAGCTCTGTGGATTTATACAACGCGAACGCAGTGTTCAACCCCAGTCACTGGTTCTCAGCTTGATTGCGGCGTTAAGCAAAGGAAACTGTCATTCCATTGCTGACCTTCACCGTCAGTTCAATGGAATGTGTCTGAGTGAGAAAGAGAACATTGCTTATAAGCCTTTCATAATCAGTTACGTAAGCTGGGCTGCTTTGATGAAGTCCTTCTTCAGGACGGCAGCCATCGAGTGCCATGTCACCCTGTCGCTCACGAGCCTGTCACCAAAGGCAATGACCGTCACGGCGGACACCGCTTCAGAGCGCGCTTACCTGCTGGAGGTTAGCCATATGAGCAACAAGCTGCTGCAGGCGGACGCTGGTTATGTGGACTTTCACTATTTGAGTCAGCTCCATGTTCAGGGTGGCAGCTTCATCGTCCGGGGAGGAAAGTCACTGAACCCAACCATTGTCGAAGCTTACAACGGTAAGGGGCGAAAACTTCCAAACCTGGCAGGCAAAAAGCTAAAAGACGTAAATCGGAGAACCAACCGCTCGGAAGTCATTGACCTGGATGTATGGCGAGACCACTACAGGTTCCGGGTTGTACACCGCTGGTTTACAGAGGAAAGCGCTTTTGCCTATGGCTGACGAACCTGCCGCGAGAAGAGTATTCCTCGGATGATGTGATGTCGATTTATCGGTGTCGCTGGCAAATCGAATTGCTGTTCAAAGAGCTGAAATCTGATACCAACTGGCAGCGATTTGCCACTGGGCAACAAGCGATTGTAGAAGGCTTGGTATGGGCCAGCCTGCTGGCGTTAATAATCCGGCGAAGTCTGGCACGTCAGAGTTTACCGTCAGTCTCGTTGTACAAGGCAGCCAAGAATGTAGAAGTTTGGCTACTTCCGGTACTGGAAGCCTATCTGCATCGGGCTTGGTCTGAAATAGCCGGGAAACTGGATTGGGCGCATAGATATATATCGATGAACGCTCTGAAATCACCGCAAAGAAAATCCAAGAATGACAGGACCTTGGATGGAATTTACGAGAAGCTCAATTCTTAAGGTCCAGTCTATGTAAATGGGTTAGACAGTTCATCCATTTTTAGGCTCCTTATGATAAAAGAACCATTAGAAATCAATGAAAATGATCAACAATCTGATCCTTTTTTAATGATTAAAAATATGATGTGATCGGGATATTTCTATTTAGTTCAGTCTCTACTAATGCTCGCTAAGTCCTTTAAAAATGAGGATGTTCATGCGATTTCCCTGGTTGGACTGGCAGTGAGGCTGGGCGTCCTCTTGGTAAAGAGCGGAGTCCTGTCAAACCACAATCTGTATACCAATTGAGCCAGCGCCCAATCGATGAACGGGCTGCACCGTTAGCTTGACTGGCTTCAACAATACTTTTGCCATCAAGTAGTAACAGGATAACAATGAGCCTGCGTACATAACTCAGTCCTTGTGTGGTTTTTTCTTTTTTGCGATTGATCTGATCGCACAAACAGGACTGAGTTCCTCTCACCCTTGAGATCTACAATTAGGAACAGCTATTTAGCTCAACTATAAACCTGTAGCCAATTTACTTGGCCACTACAACTTCTAAACTTCATCTTAAATAGGTGTACTGCTTTTTAGTTTTCTATTTAAATGACGATATAGTAAATCTTTCGTTTTCATTGTAACAGATAGCTCTACATAGCGACCAATCAAACAAGCCAGAAGGTTTGAGGCAACGAACCCAATAAAAAAAGTGCCATATCCACCACCAATTGAAATCTTTAAGAAGTCGAATATTGAATAATGAATAAGATACAGTGTATACGAATAAGCAGCCAGGAAATAACCACTTGCTTGAAAAAGCCTTCCTAATTCAACCCGAGAGGTAATTTCAATAAGAAGCAGTAAACTAAGCCCCAGCATGAAAGCGAATACAGGACTGTATTCCACTAGCGTACTTAAAACCACATACGCAGCCGAAATCGAAGTCAAGATAAAAAGTATAATTAAATAGCGAAGACGAACTGTACTTAACCAGTGGTTGCTCCACACGTATTGTACTAATGCACCAAATATCCAATAAAGTGTTAAACCATTTCCTCGGCCACCCAGCAAATTGTACAAAGGAACAATAGAAAGAAACATCAAAATAACAAACTGATATTTTGTCGGTTTTTTAGTAAACATCCAAAAGTAAATTGCCCCGACAAAGAGATAAATCCACCACTCTATCGCTAATGTCCAAAACGGCCTTCCTGATCCAAAACTTGTCACAATATTCAGCTTCGGAAAGTCCTGCAGCATTAATATATTACCAAAAAAAGTTTTTAAGTTTAATGCAGCGTGATAAGCATACATTTCCCTGTTCATGGCAACACTGATAGAGTCTAATGCAACAACAAATAATAATGCAGGAATAAATGCCACATAAATACGAGAAAATCGATCAGCAACGTAGTGGGAAAACCTATACACTTCGAAATTCTTTTGACTAAGAGAGTAAGTGATTAGAAATCCAGAAAGGATAAAGAAAATCACTACTGCAATGTTTTGCATCCACGGAAAATTTGGTTGATGTAAGCTGACTGCCACTCCACAGAATGATATACCATGCCCAATTACTACTGCTTGTGCCGACGTGGCACGAAGAAAGTCCAACGAAGCTGAACTACTATTTGAAAGCTTACGACTCAAACTCCACCTCAAGTTTTAAGCAATAAAATTGCAATCTAAAATTAAAAAAACACCCACCAAAGTGGGTGTGAAGAATAATGTAATTCATACCATTATGAATGAGATAAAAACGATACATTGTCGCTTTCGGCTTTTCTATCTTTTATTTCATGGTTACCTTGAGTCCAAAGAAGATCGGAAATTTCACCCGCAGGTGAAAACTCTGTCGGTAATGTTAATAAAATCTCTTTAATGTCACCACAAGAGTAAGTTTCGATCGCAGCATCTAGGCGTTCTAAATAAACAACTAATTCGTCCCAATCGAGCATGGCTTCATTTGCTACAACAATTCTCTCGTGATGAGTACCAGATACATCGCCACCAATTAGGAGTTCTTCATAAAGCTTTTCACCAGTCGTAGCCCGACACATTGTATTTCAATATCTCCTCTAGGATTGTTTTCATCTTTAACTTCAAATCCTGAAAGATGAATCATTTTGATAGCAAGATCTTTGATCTTTACAGACTCTCCCATATCAAGAACGAATACATCCCCACCCTTGCACATTGCACCTGCTTGAATAACAAGCTGAGATGCTTCAGGAATAGTCATGAAGTAGCGAGTTATATCCATATGAGTCAATGTAACAGGCCCTCCATTTTGTATTTGCTTTCGAAATAGAGGCACTACTGACCCAGAGGAACCTAGCACATTCCCGAATCTGACCATGCAAAACTTGGTATTGGACTGTTTATTTGCCAGCGCTTGGAGTATCAATTCCGCCACGCGTTTTGTGGCACCCATGAAATTCGTTGGTCTTACCGCTTTGTCGGTTGAGATCAGAACAAAAGTTTCAACGCCTGCCGTAATAGCAGAGTTAGCAGTGTTCAGCGTCCCAAAAATATTATTCTTAACACCTTCAACAATATTGTTCTCAACTAAAGGTACATGTTTATAAGCAGCTGCATGATAAACAGTTTGTACGTTGTAAGAACACATTATCTGTTCTAATTTCTTTTGAGACTGTATAGTACCCAAAATTGCAAATAATTCTGTCCCCGCAGAACTGCGTGTTAGAATTTCATTCAACTCTCTCTCGATTGAATATAGGCAAAATTCAGACAGTTCAAACAAAATTAATTTTTTGGTGCTTGAGTAATAATTTGTCTACAAAGTTCTGAGCCAATGGAACCACCAGCTCCAGTCACCATTACAACTTTGTCTGTAATATTGGCATTCATTAATTCTTTATGTGGTGCCACTGGCTCGCGTCCTAAAAGGTCATTTAAGCCCACCTCTTTAACTTCACTTAACTTACTTTTACCACTAATTATATCCTCCATACTAGGTATTGAAAGAATCTGCAGTTTTAGAGGCTCTAAACTTGAAATAATTTCTTTGCGACGCTTCAAGCTTACACTTGGTAATGCTAATAGTACTTTACTAACTACTGGGATATGTTTAGCTATATCGTTGACGGAAAGAACCTTTATCCCTTGTACATAAGTTCCTTGTTTCTCCTTGTCATCATCAACAAAAGCAACAACGTCATACATTGGACCCTTTATCAACGCTATTGCCAACTCATGACCCGATTGACCACAGCCATAAACAATTACCTTTTCTTTACCCTTTCTTACCGAATGACCGTGAATAAAAAGCGCAACAAAGCGAACCCCAGATATATAAGAAAAAGAAAGTATACCAAATAAAATCGGGATTGTTCTATGAATTGAAACATTGAATAAGAATAACATTGCAATAAATAGTAACGATGACAAAGATACAGACGCTAAAATCTGCCAAATAATACGTAAAGAATAGGTGCGTATTGAAGACTTATAAACACGTAGTTTCTTCAGTGCTATAATTGTGAATGGAATCAAAACAGCAAGCAAAACCCAATTATTTAAATTTAAAATCGCATCAAAACTATCGAGTCTTAGGTAAAAAGAAAACCAAAATGCTAAAAATATACAGAGCGAGTCAAGCGCTATTAGCAACAGTATTTTTCTTTCTCTTGACGTTGTTTCAAGATATCTAAATAGTTCCATAAAGATTGTCCAGTTAACTCAGTAGCGTTCGAATTGATTCAATTACTCTCATTTGTTGCTGCTCACTCATATTTGAGCCTGATGGTAAGCATACACCGTTATCAAAGAGATAGTCACTTAAACTTAATTCACCATGTGTAAAATAGTCATATCGGCTAAAAACAGGCTGACGATGCATCGGTTTCCATACGTGTCTCGCTTCGATGTTAAAGTCTCGCAGATAGCCAATCAATTCTGAAGGTGTAACGTTAGTTTTTTCAGGATTTAGTACACAAGTCGTCAACCATCGGTTGGAATAGAAACCGTTAGGTTCTTCCATCCACTCAATCGCAGGTATCGATTTTAGCTCATTGTAATACCTAGAGAATACCTTTCTTCTAGACTCTACTCTGTCATTTAGCACTCGTAGCTGCCCACGCCCGATACCAGCCAACACATTACTCATGCGGTAGTTGTAACCAATCTGGCTATGCTCGTAGTAAGGAGCTGGATCCCTCGCTTGTGTCGAAAGAAACTTCGCTTTCTCAATCAGTTCCTTATTTTCTGATACAAGCATCCCCCTCCTGAGGTCGTGATAATTTTATTTCCGTTAAACGAGTAGATTCCAAATTGGCCAAATGTACCGCTATATTTACCTTTGTATTTTGCGCCTAAAGACTCAGCAGCATCTTCAATAATTGGCACTTCATATTTGTTACAAAGCTCGACAATAGGCTCCATATCCGCGCTTTGCCCATAGAGGTTGACAACAATCACAGCCTTAGGCTTAATACCTCTACTTGCATATTCTACCAGTGCTTTTTCTAATGCGATCGGCGACATGTTCCATGTCTTTGCCTCTGAATCAATAAAGACCGGAGTAGCATGCTGATACATGACCGGATTGACACTTGCTGCGAACGTTAGGCTCGAACAGAAAACCACGTCTGTTGGTTTTACATCTAAAAGTAGCAACGCCAAGTGAATTGCAGCAGTCCCGCTAGAAACAGCGGCAGCATATTTTGCCCCTGTGAATTCTGCCAGTTCAGTTTCAAAGCCGTCAACATTTGGTCCCAATGGTGCAATCCAGTTGGTATCGAACGCTTGTCCAACATATTGAATTTCTTCATCACCCATATGAGGACTAGACAGCAAAATTGGCTGATCTCTTTGCGACAAATAATGCTCTTCACTTGGTTATCATTGTCGACAATAGGCAAGTGATCAATTTCGAATTCATTGAGCTTAATCATTGCATTAGAGATACTTATTCCCTCTGTTGCAGAGATCGAGCTTTTTTCCAAATTTAGTTCCTGAATTGATGAAGAAACATCAACCCCAGCCAACAATGCACGACGGATATCTCCATCAGTCACAATACGAACAAACTTGTTGTTCTCATCGACAACTGCAATTGCTCCTTTGCTGTTACCGTCAATGCATTTCAAAGCGTCTTTAATGCTTTGATTAATTGTTATAGTATCATTGTTCATATCTGTTATGTTTCGCCCTTGCAGGCGCTCCAATGTAAACTTGGCCATATTCTAAGTTTTTAGTCACTACTGCTCCGCTTCCAACTACTGCTCCATCAGCAATTCGAATACCCGGCAGTACAACTGCACCCGCTCCTATCAGTGTGTGGTGGCCGATAACCACTCCTCCTGATAAGGAAGCATTCGGTGCGATATGGCAAAACTCTCCGATAGTAGAGTCATGATCTACGATCGCCCCATGGTTAATTATGCTTCCTCTCCCGACTTTCGCTTCTGGGCCGATAATTGCCCCGCTAGCAACAAATACACCGTCTGCTAACTCAACCTGTGGGTATATGTGGCTCGATGAGGATACGATAGTTTGAAACTTAGCCTGATTTTTAAACTGCTCGTAAAGCAGGAAACGCGTCCTATTGTCGCCAATAGCTATATGGAATGCATCTATATCATCTGACTCAAACCCATCAGAGATTGGATAGCCAAGCAGTATTGTACCGCTCTTTTCTGGGTTTGAATCAAAAATTGAGATATTCACATCAGCTTTATTAGGCCATTGCGTTGAAACAACGACCTTCGCGTGCCCCCCTGCACCAATTATCCAGAGTTTAGTAGGCATTTGACTTTCTTGTTGTGCTGTCATCAATTACCAATGTTTCAAGTAGTTGAACCATTATTGCACCAGCATGCCCATCCCCATAGCGATTGACACAATCAAACCTACCACCTTCAAGGCAATCAGTGATTGCCCCTTTTATCGCCAAAGTGTCGGTTATTACGTCGATAGTGTTTGTATTTCGCTCTCTGTTGTTTTGTCTCTCTCCGACATTAACAACTGGGGTGCCAAAGCTTGCCGCTTCAATAATCCCTGAGCTTGAATTGCCCACTAGCACATCACTGTTTTTTACAAGCGAAAGATACAGCTCTCTTTCTAGATGATTCACAACAAATACATGGTTGTGACTCTCAGCGTGCTTTTTGACTCGCTCTCGGATCGCATAGCCACCCGCGTCTGAATTGGGCATCAAGATCACTTGATTGCAGTCAGAGGGGAGTGCATCCAAAATTTTCTGCACTTCTTCACCTGCTGACTCAGCATTTTGAACAACAGGATGATACACCATGGAAACTAAGGTACTGCCATCCGGTATATTCAAGCGCTCCATCAACACATCTTTGGTAGGAATGTCCATCCCTAGAATTTCGTCGAGTCCTGGCGCACCTGTGACAAATACACGTTCTTCAGACTCACCCATTTTTATAAGCCTAGTGCGAGACTCTTCTGTCGCCACAAAATGGAAATGAGACAACTTTGACAGTGCATGTCGAATTAACTCATCAACGGTACCAGAGCGCTCGCCACCATGAATATGCACAACAGGTATATTAAGATAAAGAGCGGCTATGGCACCCGCTAACATCTCCCCTCTATCACCTAGAAGGAGCAAAACATCCGGATTTAATTCATCAAGTACTTGAGTGAAGCCAGTCAATTGACTGGCTACTTCTAGCGACATACCTTTTCGCGATGCTTCTGTTTCTTCCACATTTACCACATGGGTTTCAAAGCCGCAGCTCTGCACTTCTGTGAGTGTGTGGCCATATTGCTCAAATAAGTGCATGCCCGTTGCAATCACAGAGAGGTGAAGATCTTTCGAGTCAGATATTTGCATCAAGGATGATTTCATCAAGCCAAAGTCTGCTCGTGTCCCTGAGATATAGCAAACGCGACGCATTAAACAACATCCTTCCATTGAAGAATTTGACTTTTTTTGAGGTTTGTTGCTGCTTTTTTTCCTTGCAACTCGTCTAGCTCTTTCGGTTGAATCCCGGTTCCTGGGCGCTTGAGAGAGTAATCAGCCTCTGTTAACACGTCGCCCTCTGCAATGTCCCTTAACAAGGTTACGCTACGTCGAACTAAAGCTCTAACCGGCAATTCGGATTCTGTCGGTTGCTTTATATTGCTACCCAAGGCTTCCGAGACTGCGCGAATTTGGCTCACCATATCCCTCAGCTCATTTTCTTCGAGAGAAGCTCGGTGATCAGGTCCAGGTAACTCTCTACTTTTCGAAAAGTGCTTTTCAATGACAACCGCCCCTTTAGCCACTGCTGCTGGTGAGATTGCTATCCCTAAAGTGTGGTCAGAGTATCCAACTGGCACTTGAGTCTCTTGTGCTATTGTTTCTAACGCGTTGAGATTAACATCTTGAAATTTTGCAGGATAATTAGAAGTACAATGCAATATTGTAAGAACATCTGACAGTTCTTCACAAAAGCCTAGCCTTGCTCTTTCCTCTTCGATAACACCTTTCGCTTCAACAATTTCCTCTAACGTCGCCATGCCCGTAGACATGATAATCGGTAAGCCTCTCGAAGCAATGTAGCGAAGAAATGGAGTGTTCGTGATCTCACCTGATGGGATTTTTATTCTTTTCATTCCATGTGATATCAAAAAATCCAACGCTTCCTTATCAAAGGCCGTTGACATAAATTCAATACCGATCTCAGAACATTTTTGTATTAGTTTTAGGTGCAATTCAGGTGACATTTCAAGCTTTTTCAGCATATCGAGCTGAGAACCTTTTCCCGTTGATTCTTTTTGATACTCGGCCTTTTCAGCATTTTCTACAACTAACTCTTCCGCAGTGAACGTTTGAAATTTAACTGCGTCTGCGCCAGATCTTTTTGCAATATCGCATAGCTCTAGTGCAAGGTTCTCATCACCGTTGTGATTTACGCCGGCCTCAGCAATCACAAATACCATAATATTTCTTCTCCAACCCTTTGATCTAACTTTGTTTCAGTAGAGGGTATTTATGCACCCACTGACCTTCTTTCATTTCCCAGATATCTTTGTTTCGGAATTTTTCTACTGTATCCCAAAACTCTTCTTTAGATATGTCGTGGAAGTTTAAGAAGTCAGATAGATCATTCCCAGGGAACTCGTCTTGAAGACGATTTACGATGTCTACAGCTTCATCGCGGGTCATACGGTTGTTCCAGATGTCGTAACAACACTGGTCAGTCGCGCGCCAAAAGCCGAACTTAAGGTATTTAAACCAAATATTGATTTCACAAAGTTTCTCATCAATATTGTCGTAGTCGAGAAAGTTACCAGGAAGAGGGCCAGCTTGGCGTCCTACAAAACCACGCTCTTTAACGATCTCGTAATTTTTGCGTCCATACCAATGCACAAAGTGACCCAGATACACACTTTTCACTCCTGCATCTTGAAGCTTTTGGTAATCCGGATATTTGTAGAAGAAGATATCTCTATCAGAAATGTCGTCATCCAACCAATCGTGGATAGTCTTTTCTTTGATGAGATCACTTTTATTAATCGCCAGTGCCGACGGCTTACTATCTGAACGTTGAAGACCACCAAATTCAAAGGCGATATCCTCCCCCCAAACGACAAGGGGAACATCGTAAATCAGTGCGGTATTTACAACGCTGGAGAACATTGCACAATGCTCAGCCCAGTTTGGTTCCCCTTGACGAAGGAAGCATTTTTGACGGATTTTTCTAAATACGCTTGGCTTGATGGTGATTTTCATATGATCGACATTTAAGTCTTTAATCATGTTGTTTAAGTTTGAAATGCCTTCTGTTGTAGGCAAATGCGCAGCCAACGTAACACAAAGCACTTTCAAGCCAAATCGCTCAGCAAGCATCATGGCTTGGAACCAACTATCCTTGCCACCACTTACAGCAACAATACAGTCATAAAACGGATGTTCGGCCTTTTTGATATCTTCAACGATACCTTCAAGCTCTTTATATCGTTCGTCCCAATCAATTTTCTCTTTTACTTCTTTAGAACGGCAAGCATTGCAATAGCCACGCTCATCTAAAACGATACCTGGTTTAGAATCTGGCATTACACAGTTTGAGCAGTATTTCACGGTATTAACCCTCGACAGCTTTAAAGTTATTCTCATCCATATAGGAACGGCCGAGCAATATGTAATCATCATCTGGTGATTGCTGCTCTAACAGGTCTGTTTGGATATATTCTCGCGGGTCGATCACTTCTAGTGCCTGCGAAGAATCACTTAGGTCGATGTCATTGAAGCTGTGAGTTAATTCCCACTCTCCCGTCTCTGAACGTTTCCACGCGGCAGGATCTCGGAATTGATCTAAAGCACCTATAAACTCACTTTCAGATAGGTTGGCCCACTGCAAAAATTGATCTAGTGCTTTTGGTTTAACATGTACATATTTGTTAATACGTTCCAACCCTTCTTCACGAGTCAGTCGCTTGAGCCGGATATCTCTTGCAACATGGTCGTTTACCTTTCCATACCCATACTTAAGGTATTTCACGTAATCGTGGACACTCGCATTGTTGGAACAGTAGATTGATTCATAGGTATTGTAAGTACGCTCTTGTTCATGCGTTTCATACCCGAATTTTTGAATCATGTCTTCGATTTGTTTCTGTGAATCCCAGAATACATAGTTGCCCAAATAAAGACCGCGTACTCTCGATTTCTCAAGTTGCTCATCCGATGGATAAGTAAACGCTTGAAGATCTTTATGCGTAACCAGCGGGCTCTCTCCAATGAGAGACTCAGCATCAAGACAACGTAAAGCGTGCTCTTTACGCACTTTCTTTGTCATTTCTACCTTGTCTTCGTGGCTATACATGCCCACTTGATCCAGCCAACCATTTACTCCCCAAATGATAAGTGGAATATCTAGCTTCGTTGCAACTTGAACAGGGAAAGTCTGACTACCAGCAAGAACGTGCCAGTACATATCACCAATTTTTGACAATGTGATTCTGGAGATTTCTTTTATCGTGTCTGGACCAACCGTCGACATCATGTGGTCACAATCCAACTTGGCAATCAACCGAGCTAGATTTCGAACACCTACTTTTGTGGAGAAATGCGTATTATAAGTAACGAGAAGTGGGTTTAAACCAAATTTATTTTTGATTGTATCAACAACAAAAAAATCATCCCCTGCCCCCGTAACCGGAATCACACAGTCGTATGAAGTACCTTCTCGCTCTTTATAGTGAGATAATATAGACGCAAGCTCTGCTTCTTTTTTATCCCAATCAATCGTGTACTTTTCTTCATGCACTCTACAGCCGCTACATACACCTTCGGAATCGAGGATAATGTTTAAAGCGTGATTCTGTGGATATAAGCATCGTTTACAATATTTCATCACTATATTACCAATTCGTTAGTATGGACGGCCTAATAGGTCGAGTTCAAAATCTTCATATTTCACGTTAGAACTCAATCGCACATTCAGTCCCGCTTCCTTCATTTGGGATTTAGCGGCTATTGTACTATGTTCCACGTGCTGAAAAATATTTGCCGCAGAAAGTGCTTGGCATCCACCTTTAGTAACACCTTCAGCTAATTGGTCAAAACGTCCAATACCACCAAGTGCAATGACTGGAATACTGACAGCATCGCTAACAATTTTCAGTAAATCGGTGTCATAGCCCAGACGGCTACCGTCTCGGTTCACTGAGTTAAGAAGAATTTCACCCGCTCCCTGTTTTTCGACACACTTTGCCCATTCCACAACATCTAGATCGATAGTTTTCTGATCTAAGTAGCTATAAACCAAATATTCTCCATTCTCGAACTTTGCATCTATCGAAACAGTGATACATTGACTACCAAACACAGAAGACGCTTCTTTTATAAAAGGTAGGTTCTCATAAAGTACCGCATTAATACTGACCTTATCCGCACCCGCTTTTAGTAGCTGTCGAATATGGTCAATGCTTTTGATGCCGCCACCAACAGTCAAAGGAACAAAACATTCGCTTGCAGCCCATTTTACCAATTCGATATTTGGTTCACGACCATCTCTAGTAGCATCAATATCATTGATGATAATTTCATCAACATCCCAATTTACGAAAAACTCAATTGCAGTTTTTACGTTTCCGATTGGTAGGTATTTCTGAAAGCCAAAACTCTGGACCACTAGTTCATTCTTGGTCACTATGCAGGGAATCAATCGTGTTTTAAGCATTGAATTCAGTCTCTCTTTTTTTGGCTTCTTGCATTGAATACTCGAGGAATTTGCGAATCGTACTCAACCCATTCGTTTGACTTTTTTCTGGGTGGAACTGCATACCAAAGATATTCTCTTTTCGTACGGCTGCCGTAACTTCGATACCATATTCGCACGTTGCTTCGATAAACTCTGATGGGCATTCAGCGCATAGGCTATGCACAAAATAGAAGTCCTTATCATCTCCCAAATGTGAAAATACGTCGCTTCCCTCTTTTACTTTCAGAGAATTCCAACCCACGTGCGGGACGCGATACTCTTTTCCTGGTTTCATATATTTCACACCTCCAGGAATCCAACCAAGACCGCTCGTTTTCATGATTTCTTCTGAGTAATCAAAAAGGAGCTGCATACCTAAACATATGCCTAGAACTGGCTTTTTATTTCCCAACACTTCGTTATTCAAGGTCGAGACCAAATCGCGCTCATTCAACTTTTTCATTGCATCAGGGTATGCACCTACACCAGGTAGGATGATGCAGTCAGCGTTCGAAATAGTCTCAGGGCAGCTCGACACTTCAATATTAAAATTGCCAACATGACGAACGGCATTTTCTATAGATCTTACGTTGCCCATATCGTAATCAATAATTACTACGTTTAATTTTTCACTCATAAATATCTTCTTATCGATCCGGTTAAAGAGTAAAACCATCGTCTACTACTATATTTTGACCATTCACGTACTTTGATTCATCAGATAATAGAAAAAGTAGTGACCCGGACAAATCGCTGGCATCTAGCATACCTTTGCTCAAGCAGTGCTTTTTATAGGCTTCACAAAACTTGGGATCATGCTGATCGTAAATACCACCAGGACTTAAACAATTAACTCTTATATTTTTCCCAGCAAAGAGTTTTGCCATATATTTAGACATGTGAACTAGTGCAGATTTTATCGCGGAGTATTCAATAGGCATGGACATGTTGAGCCCTTCATAAATTTCAAATCTAGGTGCCACCACACCATAAATCGATGCGATATTTACGATATTTCCATACCCTTGATTAATAAAGTAATCTGCGAACTTTTGGCTACATAAGAAATAACCGCCAATATTCATTGATATGTTTTCGCAGAATGCATCATATTCAACGTCAAAAAACTGTCGGCCATAGCGACTATTTCTTGGATAAGCATTATTTACTAGGCCATCGATTCTACCATAAAGTGAATCAATTTTCTCAATTGCTGAAACTACACTCTCCGTTTGAGTAATATCTAACTCAACTATCGAACAACGTGCTCTATCTTCTGGATCAATAGTATCAACAAAGTTTTGCGCTGAAGCGGTGTTTTTCTCGGCAATGACAACTCGCGCACCGTTGGAAAGGAGATCTTGACAGAACAGCTGTCCAATTAAACCCGCGCCGCCTGTCACTACAATGACTTTTTCGCTGAGTCTCATACTCTACCTTCCATTAATGCTGAAACGATTGAAAAATCGAATTCAGTATCTATGTCCAAAGAACGCTCTTCAGGCATGACAAAAAGTCCAGTTCTATCAGAGAAAATACTCTGGCATGAAAGAATCGACTCCCTTGTCCATACGTATATTGACGCATTCATGTCAAAACACTTAGGTGATGCCTGTCTTCTTGAAACTGAGCTATTTTTGCTCAATCGAGGGGTGCCCGTTTCATCTTGCTCTACGAGGTTAAAATAGGGAGAACGTCTCGCGGGACTTGCCGTTATAATGTTGTCATAGTTACCACTACTGATCATTTCGAAACACCCTTTAAGGTCTTCAACGCTCCTTAAAGGTGATGTAGCATCGAGATCAAAAAGGTAATCATAATGCTTGTCCAAAATCGTTTCACTTTGAATGAATGCATGTTGAATTACAGGTAACTTAGACGCCTGATCCGATGCTAACTCAGAAGGACGCTTAAACAGTACCTTGGCACCATAATTCTCTGCAGCACTAGCAATAGCATCAGAGTCGGTGCTAATCACGATATCATCAAAAAGTCCCGAGGCCTTAGCGATTTCTACGGTATGCGCAATGAGAGGCTTACCCGCAATATCTCTTATATTCTTATTTTTAACACCTTTGGAGCCGCCTCGGGCACAAATAGTACAAAGCACACGTTTTTTGTTCACCATGACTTCTCCATGTATCTCTCTGTTACTTCATCTATTACTTTCATAATGCTATTTGCCTCTAGCAACGTTGTTGCCACAGGCTTCTGTTCAATGATGCTTTTCTGGAGCTCATTGTACGTATAGTTTCTATCTATTTTTCCTATGTCATATACCGTTTCTACACCAGTCCGGTCATACGTAGAAATAGAATTACTTACTAGGCAGGCAGAAATACTTAGGTTATCCGTTTGAATCTCAACAGTTCTTTTAGGGCGAAACGCCAAGTAATCCATATGTAAAACGATATGTGCCGATGAATCATTTGATTTCATCAACAATGTACACACATCGTCAGCTTCAATTTCCAAGTGAGAAAGCTTGCCAGACATAGCACTGACAAGACTCAATTCACCACAAAGGTACATTGCATAATCGATTTCATGACTGAGATCCCTAAGAACCCCCCCCCCTTACAAAGAGAGGCACTATAGCACTTTTTGTAATCCGTATTGGGTCTCCAAGTAGGAAGGTATTGACCAACGAACGCATTGAAAGAAAGTATTCTTTCGCCCTCAACGAGAGCTTTTAGTTTGTCGATAACCGGATGAAACCTTAAGTTGTATGCGACTAGAATCCTATTTTGAGGTTCAATTTTTATTGTATTGTTAGCTATAGGTTTCTCTACAAGTATATTTGCGCCAACTACTCGTTGATTAATATATATCAATTGTTCTTCATGCTTAGACGTTTCAGAGCATATGATAAACAAAGAATACGTGCTTAAAATTTCGTCCGGTATATCCTTCAGCTCTTGGTACTTCGCAATTTTTTGGTCGCCATACTTAGAGACTACATCAATGATATCAATAGCTCTATTTTTGCTTAATACCTCAAAGTGCCGCTTGCCAATTGAACCATAACCAACGATTAATGCTTTCAATTTGATTCTCACTTATCTACAAGGCGTTTAATTACATCTATAACATTAGTTGTCGAGTCAAGTTTTTCAGGATTCGTCGTTGAATTAGACAAAGCAATAGCCTTGATTTTTTCCCCCAACATATCAACTTCTGTTACCCCTTCCGATATGCCCATCTCACTGAAAGGAGCATCTCGAGTAAAAATAGATGCATCAACCGATATAACTTGCTTACCAACGAGATGTGCTTCTAGTCCGACAGTTGAAGCTGTGACGATTACAAGATCAACCGCATGTAAAAGTGCATGTAAAGACTCAGAAGGTTTCGAGTAGTATACCCTCTCCTGAGGCTGAAACCCGACATTCTCGCTTGGATGATACCTAACAACCAATTCGAAACTGTCGTTCTCTCGGACAAACTCCCTTAGTTTATTTTCAATGCTTCTAGGGAGCTCAGTATCCCCTTTTAAAGACTCATCGAATGGATGCACTGCAGGCTCGAGTTGAGATGCGTAGAACAGCCTTATTTTACTATTTTCTCTAGGTAAAAACTTCTCTTCAGCTTCTGCAACTTTACTCAAAACCTTATCGGAGAATAGTGAGTCAAACGCGGGATTTCCTGTCACTGTAATCTCTGATTCTTTACGGCCATGAGCTATAAACATAGACCGGACTGATTCATTGAGAACACACAAATGATCTGCATAGTCAGGATCACCAATCCATTTCACTTCCTGTAAAGCAAACAAATCGACTAAACATAGTGCTGGAATGCCTAGTTGTCGTGCCGCCAAAATAGCCGCTCTCTCTGTCCGTGGCGAGTTTGTCGTAACGACTAAGTCAGGATTTATTTCTCGAATTGTTTTCTTCATGAATTCAACTGGTAAAAATGCCTGACGACCGCTCTCACTAAATACTTTTGCGGCTTTTGACTCGCCCAAAACATCAACAAGCTCTTTATAGTTAACTGCGTGATAAGCAACTGACTCTTCGTATTTTACTACGTTACTTGCTGACTTTTTGCCTACCAGTTTTTGGCCTATCTCTTTGAGTTTCGAGAAATCACCCTTGACCAGATCGTAGAATCCTACACTTGGGATACCCTCGGCGTCTAATACAGCCTTTGCTGTCGTTAGTGCTAAAATATTTATATTAAAATTTTCGTTATTTTTTAGCAACTTAACTATTGGTAAGATCATATTTACATGACCACCACCATAAGTGATAAATAGAAGCTTTTTCAAAAGATACCCTTAATTAATGTTATTTATTGACTGACTTTAATCTGGATCCAACTAACCTACTAGAAACAATCTTTCCCAAGTTAATGAATTCAATTTCAATAAACCTATGGACTATATATGCCAAAATTATAGTAATCGGCACTGAAATAAAATATGCGTAAACCACACTCCAACCTAGTAACCTTTCCGTCAAAAATGCAATAGAAAACCCCACTATTGGGTGTATTAAGTATATTCCATAGCACAACTCGCCTAACATACTTAAGGGGCCATGCAAATAGCTAATTTTAAAGTAAGCCAGTTTAAAAAATAGAGAAACAAACACCAAAATCAGAATCGTAAGACATAATCTATCTAGTCCATGGATTAAATTGATATCAGCTTTAACCGGATATAACCAAAACGCGAAACCAATAATCACCAATACCAAAACGATAAAATTGACGCCTTTATTTTCATTCGTGTCTAATGGTTTTATACTTAGTGCTATCAGTATTCCACTCAAAAAATATAATATGTGATTTACGGGATTTACATAATCCCGCCAGTTATCTAACATTGTGGCGTCAATAGTAACAATCTTATAGGAAAAGAGTAAACCAACACCAAATGAGATACTAAACAATGCAAAAATTGACCTGAGTCCGAACTTTTTTAATCCCAAAAATAATATAGGGAATAAAACATAAAATACAACTTCGTTACCTATAGACCAACCACCAATCAATATATAATCCGCTGGTGAAAAGAAACTAAACAGCATTGTATAGTTGAGGAAAATCTCGGTGACACTTATGTCTAAAGGCTGACTAGTAATTTTAGATTCTACGAGTTTGAGGAAAAGCATTGTGGTTAAGCATACCCAAAATAGGGGTATAATCCGGAAAATTCGCTTTAAGCAAAAATCAACAACAGAAAATTTCTCTAACCGTTCACGAGAAAAGTAGACTAATGCAAGGCTAGCTCCGCTTAATATGTAGAATACTTCAACACCGTAAACTCCCAGTTTTCCGAGCAAACTTTCGGGTCCCGGTGTATAGCCAGCCCACGAGGAGTAATGATAGAGCATTATAGATAATGCCATTAAACCCCTAAGATAATCCAAGTAGTATGCTCTAGACATAAAAGTTATCCTGCTTTACTTTCATATCTTTGAAAACATAATTCCTATCAAGATATACTCTAAATCCATGAGTTAGATATATGAGAATTGCAAATAGGAAGGATATTGCCCCAACCCCTTCAAACATCATTGCTGGAATTGCCCAAACAAAGAAAAAGAATTCTTTTCTATTCTTCACTACTAACAAGTTGAAAATTGAAATGATATAAGCGAGAGAAAATAAAACCAAGTAGAATACAAATCTGAAGTTTTGGCTGTGATGGTACGACACGAATAGCGTTGATCTTTCTATTGCACCACCATGTTTACTTTGACCAATAAAGCTAAACATGTATTCCCACTTGTGAATTATTGAACCAATAAGCCCTAAAGCAAGTGGTACTATTACAAATAGAATTAGTGGGTATTTTTTTGATATACCATAGATATTGACTCCTACTACACATCCCCAAGATAATACGGTACCAGAGCTCAAATTTGCTAAAACCGCTGACGCCAATAACATAAAGTAATGCTGCCGTTCACTTTTTAATATTAAATACAAATATCCTAGAGAGCACATGGCAAGTGTACTTCGATAACTAAATACAATTGGCATCAACATAAATATAACTAAACAAATTTGGCCGACATATTTCTTACACCAGAAGAAAGGAATAAGATAAACAAGATAAACTACAGCATTTAGTACTTCAGGCAACTGTAGTTTATATATTATATAAAATGGAAAGATTGATATTAATCTGACTACATGAATTACAAACAGAGGGTTTAAGTCATATTGTAGATCTAAAATTTTTGAAGCATAGTTAATTTGATTGTAAAAACCATCTAGATTTACATCCCCGGAAAAAATTTCTACTTTTAGGACTTGGTTCACAGCCAAGTAAAATATAAGTAGAAACAAAAGTCCATATCTATTAATACGGTCGGTGCTATCAATATCCATTTCAACAGTATTACCCAATAAACTCTCTAAACCAAAGTTCTAAAGCCATTAGCGCTCTAATCTGTCTGGTATTATTTTGAATACCAGAGCAATGGTCACTGTAAAGTTTTGACAAATATTCTTTGTTAAATAGTTTATTGCAAATAGATTTATTAGAGAATATCAGATCTAGTACAGTTTCTCTCAGTTCATTAATTAGCCAGTCGCCAATTGGAACTGTGAACATTTGTTTTTTCCTATATGCTAGTTCATGTCCAATTAATTCACTCACCGCTTTCTTATATATATATTTAGTTTCACCTTCTTTTAACTTCAAATCGCCAGGCATTGAAAAAGCAAGCTCAATCATACGATAGTCAAGAAATGGAGCTCTGTTCTCAATCGATACTGCCATGCCCATCCTATCTGGTTTTACCAAGTTATTTCCTGACAATAGCAACATCGTATCTACATAGAGCGCTTGATTGATCCGGTCATAATGGCTTACCTCATCAATAAGCTTTCCTGCGATACAGTTTGGATCGTAGTCATCCAACTCGTCTTTAAAGCTTTGAGAGTATAGATTTACTTTGTCATTCTGCGTGAATAACGAAATACTATTCAGATAATTACTTTTAAAATCTGAATCAGAAATACTGTCAGCTAGACCATCAAAAAAATTTTTGTATTTATCATACCCGGCAAATAGCTCATCTGCTCCATCACCTGTAAGAACCATTTTCACTTCTCTTGATGCCAACTCTGCAACACGATAGGTTGGCATGAATGAGACATCACCATGTGGCTGATCACAGTGATAAGTTGCTTTTGACCATAAACTTAGAAGATTTGATTCAACTTTTTCGCCAACATGCTCTGTATTAAATCGATGTGCTGCCATTTCAGCAAATTGTGACTCATCAAAGCGCTTGTCATTAAAACCGATGGAAAATGTTTTAACAGGAACTCGCATATGTTTAGACATAAGGCCCACAACACTACTTGAATCCACGCCTCCTGAAAGAAATGCCCCAAAAGGAACGTCAGACCTTAGTCTGATCTTTACAGCATCGTCGAGGATATCGTTGAACTGAGATACCCACTCATCTTCTGTAAAACTTCTCTGTTTAACATCAGACAATTTCCACCAGCTTCTTTCTTTTACTGAAGCATTTGTAATTTCTAAGTAACTTCCCGGTTTTACATGCTCTATTCCTTTGAACATTGTTCTAGGAGGCGCCACGTAGTTGTAGGTAAGATAAGAGTCTATTGCTAAGTAATCAACATCTGGTGCTATTCCATACTTTAGAATACTCTTTATTTCAGAACCAAATATTACTTTTTCATTGTCTGAATAGAAGTATAATGGTTTTTCGCCTACGCGGTCTCTTATCAAATATGTTGTTTTGATTCTCTGGTCATAAATCGCAATAGCAAACATTCCATTTAGTTTGCTTATAAACGATATCCCTTCTTTTTGATAAAGTCGTAAGATGACTTCAGTATCACAGTGAGTTCTGCAATAAAACTCTGTATCAGAGAGGCATTCAGCAATCTCCAGATGGTTGAATATTTCGCCATTCTGAACGACTGTAATATAACCATCCTCAGATTGGAACGGTTGTTGTCCGTGTTCTACATCTAGAATTGCTAAGCGAGTATTACCTAGTGCTGTACCTTCATTTTCGTAATAACCCATGCCATCAGGGCCACGATAGCTAATGACATCGCCCATGTCGACAATTTTCTCTGTCGGTAAATTCTTTCCGTTGAAGTTAATATAGCCAAATATACCGCACATTAGTTACCGCCTTTTTTAATAATCTGAGCTGCTGTCTGCATAATAATTTTCAAATCAAATATTACGGTTGATTTTTCGATATATTCCCGATCAAGAGCATCTCGCTCTTCGGCAGTAGCATCTGAACGTCTAGTAGCTTGAGCTAGCCCGGTGATTCCCGGTCTAACGCTATTTCTATAGTTCCAAAATTCTTCCGTATATAGCTCTTTTTGCGACATTACATTTGGCCTAGGGCCAACAATACTCATATCACCTTTTAATACATTTAGAATTTGAGGTATTTCATCCAAGCTTGTTCTTCGCAGAAATGCTCCAACTTTTGTAATTCTTGGATCATTCTCTGATGTAAAGTAAGGTCCTTTTTTCTCTGCATTCGCGACCATACTTCTAAATTTAAACATGTTAAATTCAGAGCCACCTAATCCAATCCTTTTTTGTTTAAAAAATATCGGACCTGGACTTGATAGATAAATAGCTACAGAGACAATTAGCAATAAAGGTAATGCTAACGTTAACGTGAAGAGAGAAATTATAATATCTAACATTCGTTTAAGCATTACAGCCCTCTAACAATTTTTTCTATTTTCTTGCGCAAAATCATTGCGTCTTCTTGTCGTTGAATTTCTGTTCTTTTACTTAACGCCTTGAAATGGTTCACGATTTTATCAATTTCTTCATGAAGGCACATAAAAGAAGTTATGTCATCCAAACTCTCGCTACGACGATGGAAAGTCCTGGAAAGAATAACTGCATTGGAGTTTAGTCTCTCATGCTCACCCAGAATAACGTCAGCCGGAAGCATACCTTCTCCTAGCCTGGCGATCCCCCCAAAACCGAAATTTTTTTTATGCTGTTTCGCCAATAAGGCAACTCTGTCAACTAAACCATCTTTTAGTGGTTCAAACATAAACTTCATTCCCATATCCAGATGGAGATCGTTTAGACCCAAGTAAATTTCACTCACTCCTGGTTCGCTTATGTAAAGTTCCAAATTCTCTAACGCTAAAGATGTTTCGATAAGTGGAATAAATTTCACTCGTCCACCGATCATTGTGCACACATTGGAAATTTCTTCCGCACTCGTAAACATTGGCAACATAATGTAATCAGCGCCACGTTTAATTACCTCTTCAATTTCATCGTTAGTTTTAGGATAGAACGGATTGATCCGAACAATTAACTCACAATGTGGAACTGCTTCTCGTATAGCAGATATATCTTCAAAACTATGCTTACTGATTAGCGTATCGAGGTGTCCTTGTCTTTCGTATTTACCGTTAATTTCTAGGTCAACAAATATTCTCGCAACTCCAGAATCAAATGCGTGACTAGCTAAATCGACATCATTTGTTATAAGCATGAGTTTTAACACTAAATTATCTCCAATTTTGCAAAATCACTAGCACTTTTACCCGAGAAAAACTTGAAATAAATAACGATATAAAGTGCGAACATTATTAAACCAGTTACGATAGTGGCAAATTTATTAATCTCAAAGGATTTTAAAATTTCTAGTGATATACAATACATAATAGTCATTGCTATTCTAAGAAAATACCCCATGACCATCATGGTTGGTAATATTCTTTTACCAAATTTAAATTTATACACTAAAATCAACATACAGGTAACGGAAGCATAAAATCCAACAGCAAAATAAGCAATGATGTGAGGTTCCGGTCCGATTATCAATGTGATAGAAAAGAGTACAATAGCTAAGCTAGTTGTAATAACAAAAGGAGTTTTAGTATCTATTCGCGCTGCAAAAGCTGCAACTAGTAAACTATTTATACCTTGAAATGGGATACTAAAAGATAAGATTGAAAACAATTGAATTATTTTTTCTATGACTTGTTGTTCGAGCCCGGCAAATCCAAAAAGCACATTGACTATTTCATTTGATAACAAAACCAACGTTATACAAGTCAAAATTGATATTATCGCCACAGCACCTAAAGTGGCTGAAAATAAAAAGATCAAACTTCTCTTCTTGATCGGTGCATTTAAATTTTGAAAGTTTTGGAAAGAGAATGATTGAAAAAACGGTAATTACAACTCCAAGAGGCAATTCGACAAGTTTTATTGAATAGTTCATAACAGAAAACATACCTTCCCCACTATAAGAAGACATCCCTCTCATTAAAACCGGTACAAAAAAAACAACTCCTCCAGTAGCTAAGCAATAAAAATATCTATTTATAAAAGAACGTGAAATAACATTTTCTCTGAACACCCCTCGTCCGAACGGTGAAATATTGGAATTTGTCACTTGCGACAACCAGCGAGCTAATGCAGCTACAACAATCCCAAATGCAATAATAGTGATTTTATCTACGTTGTACGTTATGTAGTTATTGGAAAAAATAATAAATACTATAACGACAAAATTGAAAATCAGTGTTCCTGATGCTGGGATTAAAAACTTTCCTTTTTCATTTAAGTATGAAGTTGTTAGTCCTGAAAATACAGTCAGAACTATAGAAGACAAAACTATATTAAATGAGCAATTAAATTTTTCGACAATGCTTTCTTTCACACCAGGTGCTAGAAAATGCATTACGGCTGGTGAAAAGTTAATCAATACAACCGTGAGAAATCCAAACAAGAGCATAAAGATAATTATCAACTGTCTGTAAATAATAACTTTTTTTTCCTGTTCATATTTGGATAATTCAGGGATAAGTGCCATACTAAGAGCACCACCCACTAAAAGGTTTACTAGCAAGTCTGGTGTGGTAAGCATTAAAACAATAACGTCGCTATATTCACTTGCTCCAAAGTATTTGGCTATTACAGTTTCTCTTACAAACCCTGAAATTCGCCCCAAAAATAACAACGACGAAACTCCAAGACTCGAAATGACTAACTTTTTCAATAAGCTCATTTATTTCTCATTGTCTAATTTTTTTAAACTTACAACGCGAAAAAACGAAAATGTAATTCCGATACAAAGGCCTACTATAGTGAATAAAAATGAAAGCATAAAAATTTTGGGTCTTGAGACGTTCTTAGGAGTGAAATAATCCGAAGTTATTTGGTAGGTATCAATATCAACATCCAATGTTTTCGATAAATTTACTAGTTCTTTCAAGTGTCGTTGATAAATTTCCACTTCTTCATTGAAATATCTTAAATCATCAATAGACTGATGATTTTTTTCTTCTTTTCAAGAATATATTTGTTTAAAGAAATCTGACTTTCTAGTAAGTTTTTCTTTTCATAATCACTATTGTATTCTAAACCACTTACCATTTGAATGTTATTATCTATCTTCCTAATTATATTTTTCTTTTCCAGCTTAGCCTTATATTCTTCCTCGATAAGTCTATATTTGGCCAAATAGATTGCATAGTTGACATACTCGATATACTCTGAATAAATTTGTTTTTTTGTTATTGTATTTACAAACTCTATGTATTCACCCAATCTGTCTGTTGCATCTATTGCACTAGTTGAAAAAAATATGACTTAATTCCTCCATCACTTGCCATCGTATTTATATACTTACTAGCGTTTACTATCCAAATATCAAAGTCAACATTTTTTAATTCAGGCTCATTCTCATAATATTTTTTCTTTACAGTCATTGAATTGTAGTTATGAATGAACATATCAAAAACATCTTGCCCCTTTAAATCTATATGAGTTGCATTGATTATTCCTTCTAATTCACGTATCAACAAAAATATTTTATCAAACTTGGACAAATCAGTAGAACTTTTTATTATTTCCGGAGTTGTAACAATTACTTCTGATACCCATATTTCCTCCTGTTTTTGCAAGAATGCTATCAACGAAGAAGTTGAGATCATAAGAGATATTAATATATACAACCACCCCCTTTTCATTAACTCAACAAGTAGCATAATGTCCGTTCTGTTTGCTATTTCATTTTGCAAAACTCTTTCCTTCTGATAACTAGCTCATAATTGAGCCAAAACTGCGTATATTTTTATGGCTGATATATGCAGAAATATCTCAATCGTCAATAAGTAATTAATGTTTATAATGGTTCCGGAATCCATGAAAACCTCATGAGTATCCGCAAATTCACTGGCTTCCAAGGACCTTACTGACGTAGTTTTCCTCCATGACACATTTCAACCGTTAACGTGTTGGATCGCCCTTAAACCCCTTTTCGATCTTTAAAAGGTTAAAACACACTTGCCGGATCCTTGACAATGCTTCCGCGCGATTGTCCACACTAACGTGACAATTGTTTTCCTTAAAAGCGACATTC
>BAXG01000055.1 GCA_001310455.1 Photobacterium sp. JCM 19050 | reverse complement strand
AAAGCTGCGCTATTCACCGATTTTAAGCTGTGAGCGACGAGTCTTGAGCGGTGAGAAAAGGCTCTGTCTCGCAACTCGCTTCTCTATTACTCGTCACTTTGTAATTTGGTCGGTGAAGAGGGATTCGTACGGGGCGGCCTTCCGCACCCGACCCATTGCGTGTTCACACGCAACCACCGGCTTTAAATTGGTCGGTGAAGAGGGATTCGAACCCCCGACCCTCTGGTCCCAAACCAGATGCGCTACCAAACTGCGCTATTCACCGAGATTGTTACAACGCTTCCTGATTTCTCAGCGGCGGTTGTCTGCCGGAATTTGGTCGGTGAAGAGGGATTCGAACCCCCGACCCTCTGGTCCCAAACCAGATGCGCTACCAAACTGCGCTATTCACCGAGATTTTCGTGACAAACATCACAGTGATGTTTGGTCAGCTTCTAATTCCGCTAGCTTATCTTTAAGCACCGGAATCGAGGTGGCTAATAATACTCATGCTCCGCTAAGACTCAAGCCCTAAATACAAATTTCCCGAGGTTAGATTTCCATTCGGTCAATCTGTCACCATAATCCCAGGCAATGAGAGCATCACCACATGTTTAACCGACAAATCAATACAACCTATTCACCATTGATCCAGATCAGTATAACCAGCCATTAACCTGTTTATTGTTTGCTCAACACCAGCAAACAAACAGGAGAGACAACGATGGATTTTTGGATGGATCTACTCTTTGGTAACGCTGTTGGACTGTCGTCCATGATCGTTATCTTCGGAGCGTTGGGCCTGATGTTGTTCTTCGCTGGCTATTTCGTTTACAAGGTCACGACCTCCACGACTCCTCACTAGAGCCCTTAAAGCAAATTGTTTGCTTACCAGAACCAATAGCAGGGTCACGACTGTTGGTTCTGGATTTCTTTTTCTCTGTTTTTTTCATTTATACTAGCCGTAGACGTTTTCTTTCTCCGGCGTACAGCTATGAACGATTCAGATGACCTCTCCCTTTTCCGCGAAATGATGTCCGATGTGAAACCCATCCCCCAGGACAAAGTTAACAAACCAAATTCAGTCTCTGCGCCGACTGACGCGCAAATTGCCCGTCAGATAGCCGCGCAGAGCATTGCTGAAAGCAGTCCGGAGTATCTGTCCCTGGACTATGCAGAGATGGTTAAACCGGACGACATTATTGATTTTAAACGAGCTGGTGTGCAGGACGGTGTCCACAGGAAACTTCGCCTTGGCAAGTACGATATTCAGGCACGCCTGGATCTACACAAGATGACGCTGAAACAGGCGCGGGAGGAAGTGCTTAATTTCCTTCGCCAGTGCCAGAGGATGGATATTCGGACCGTCATCATCGTGCATGGCAAAGGCGAGCGCTCAAATCCTCAGGCTTTGATGAAAAGTTATGTTTGCCAGTGGCTCAAGCAGATCAGCGATGTCCTTGGATTTCACTCAGCACTCCGACAACACGGTGGAACCGGTGCGGTCTACGTGATGTTGAAGAAAAGTGCTGAAAAGAAACTAGAAAACCGCGAGCGCCATCTAGCTAGGCGGGCATGAGCGCCGAGCAAGCCTTGGATTAAAAAACCGGCGACATGCCGGTTTTTTACCTGCTATTTTTCTATCTACAAGGTCACAACCACACGAGCAGCAAGGCCGATCAACATGACACCACATAGCCGGTCAACAACAACCGCTTTTTTGCGTAATCGCTGAAGGAGGCCCGGAGTAGAAAGCAAAAATGCGACAATGGTGTACCAAAGACCATCAATCATAAACGGCGTGATAGCGATAATTGCCTGATCCGTCGAAGAACTTCCTTCAACGACAAACTGGCTGAAAAGGGCAATAAAGAAAAGCGCGATCTTCGGGTTAAGGATAGAAATAGCAAACCCATCCCTGGCAGCCTCCCAAAGGCTCACTTCCTTGCCCCCTTCCAATTTGCTTGCAATGCCGCCTTTAGACGTGAGTGACTTATACCCCATATAGCCAGATAAAATGCGCCACCAAACGTCAGTATCTTAAACAGCATCGGGGATTGCTGAATCAGTACAGCAAGTCCCAGAATCGTCAACAAGGCATAAATACCAATTCCTACAGCATGAGACCAGCACGTCACAATGCCATGCAGTCGCCCTCCTCTCAGGGTGTGGCGGGCAACCATGACGAGACTCGGGCCGGGGGACATAGCACCAAGAATACAAATAGCAATCAGTGACATCCAGGTTGTCACAGTCATTGAAATCTCCTGCTGTTAGTTGTGTTTCGCTATCGGGGCGAATTTGCCTTGTGTCAGTGTCGCCAAATCTGCAGGCGCCAGTTCGATTTCAAGCCCACGACGACCGGCACTGACGAACATTGTCTCAAATGCCTGAACGCTCTCATCGACAAATGTTGGCAATCGCTTTTTTTGTCCAAGCGGGCTGATTCCCCCAACGATGTAACCGGTAACCTTTTCAGCAAGTGCAGGATCTGCCATGTCAGCCTTTTTGCCACCGGCAGCTTTTGCTGCTGCTTTCAGGTCAAGCATACTGTCGACCGGTACAACGGCAACAGCCAGTTTCTTCGGATCGCCATTAAGGGAAAACAAAAGCGTTTTAAATACTCGCGCCGGATCCTGCCCCAGAGCTTCCACCGCTTCGCGGCCATAATTCGAGTTGGCCGGGTCATGGTGATACTGGTGAACGTTGAACAGAATACCGTGTTTTTTCGCAAGTTTAATCGCAGGAGTCATAACGCACTTTTATTCAGTGAATACAATCCCTGTAGTACATCAATCCTTCTCCCTACCCCAAACGCCACCGTGGTTCTATCCGGAAATCACCCGGATGCCAAGCAGGGTAAACAAACCTCCGGTTAACGCATCAATCACCCTTGATGCACGATGATAACCTCGCTGCGCCCTACCGGTAGAAAAAACTGCTGCCAGAACCAGATGCCACACTAACGTCACGGAGCCCATAATGGCCATTGTCATCAGCGTCATTGCTAAGGTCATCGAAGAAGGCATGGAAACAGAGAAAAGAGAGATCACGAACAGCCCGGTTTTCGGATTAAGGACACTGGTTACAAATGCCCGAAGGAAAATACCACGACGTTGAAGGGATACCTGCTGGCAAAGGACAAAATCGTCCCGTTGTTTCGTTTGCTTTTTTAACGCGACAATCCGGCTGATTCCGAGGTATATCAGATAGCTCCCCCCAGTACTTTCATAATGGTAAAAAGCCAGGGAAACGTGTTAAGTACCACCAGCAGACCTGTTGCCCCGAGCAACCCCCACAGCAAAACAGCAGAAGCAACACCGAAGGCAGACCACGCAGCAAGCCTTGGTGTCGAGGTAAGAGCCGTATTCATGGTCAGCAGGACATTTGCACCGGGTGTGATTGCTGCCAGCGTCCAAATCACCAGGACGTGAAACGCCACGTTGGCGTAGATTTCCATATCTGATTTCCGGAGGAATTTTAGTGATTATTACGCCGGAAGTGTTTTCAGACAAACAAAAAATGGCGCCCGTTCGAGCGCCATTTCAATCTTGCTACAAACAAAGTTACTTGTAGACAATTTCACCTTTTGGGGCAAATGCAGAAACATCAATTGGGCTGTTCTTTTCAAGGAAGTCTTTCAGCACTTCCGCATCAACAAACCCGGTATTCACATAGCCTGAATGGTCGGTAAGTTTCGGATAACCGTCACCGCCTGCAGCGTTAAAGCTTGGTACGGTGAAGCGGTAAACCTGCTCAGGGTCCAGCGCCTTGCCGCCAATTTTCACATCGCTGACCTTGCCATCTGCAACTGTCATCGAAATGTTGGAGAACTGGGCATACGCACCAGTATCAACCGGCTTGGTTGCCACCACATTCAGGTAGTCCAGCACCTCAGCGCCTTTCATATCGGTATAGGTCACCGCATTCCCGAACGGCTGGACTTTGAGAACATCTTTGTAGGTAACGTCGCCGCCTTCAATGGAGTCACGCACACCACCAGAGTTCATCACGCCAAAGTCTGCTTTCGCGCGCTCACGCTGGGCTTCTGCAATCAGGTGACCGAGGTTGGTTTGTTGGAAGCGCACCACAGCACGATCGCCTTCAAGCTTGCCGTTGGTTTCCGAAATCTTGACGTTCAGCTGATCCTGGCCTTTTTCCTGATACGGCGTCAGGAAATCCACCATGCCCTGATCCTGGGCGATCTCTTCCTGAATAAAGACGCGTTTTTTCTCACCGTTAATTTTGACTTTCTTCTTCAGGTTAACGGGGATCAGATCATAGCTGACCAAGTTGAGCTCACCGTTACGGAATTCGAAATCTGCCCGGCCGACATACTTACCCCACTCATGGGCCTGCATGATCCAGGTACCATTTTGCTTGTCCGGCGTACATTCATCTCCCGGCTTAAACCCGGTGTTTGCTTTGTTTGGGCCTTCCATACATACCGGTTCCTGGGAGTGTCCACCGATAATCATGTCTAGTTCGCCGTTGTCCAGGAAGCGGGCCAGTGCTACATCCCCCGGTGCATTGACACCACGGTTGCCGTTTTCATAGTGCCCCATATGCGTCGACGCAATAATGATGTCCGGGTTTTCCTTGGCTTCGATTTCAGGAATCAGTTTCTGCGCTTCCACTTTAGGATCGCGGAACTCAACACCGCCGATGTATTCCGGGTTGCCAATTTTCGCGGTGTCTTCTGTCGTCAGGCCGATAACCGCAATACGTAAGCCACCTTTGGTGAACATGGCATAAGGCTGGAACATACGCTTGCCGGTTTTTTTGTCATAGATATTGGCAGAAAGCATTGGGAAGTTGGCCCACTCCTGCTGCTTGCGGAGTACGTCCAGAGGGTTATCAAATTCGTGGTTACCAGTGCCATAGCGTCATAACCAATCAGCGACATACCCTTGAAATCCGGCTCTGCATCCTGCAAATCTGACTCCGGCACACCGGTATTGATATCACCGCCAGAAAGAAGCAACACACTGCCACCCTGGTCTTCAATATTTGCTTTCAGGTTATCGATCAGCGTCTTACGCGCTGCCATACCGTACTCGCCGTACTTGTTGTGCCAGAAACGGCCATGGTGGTCATTCGTGTGTAAAACTGTGAATTTATAAGTCGTGTCCGGCAGCCATGTTGATTCAGGTGCATCCGGCGTTTGCGCACAACCGGCCAGCATCGCAACAAGTGCAGCGCCAATGGCCGCTTTCAGTGATAGACGTTCCTTCATGATTTCACCATTGTTTTCTTGTTCTGGGGATTTAAGGCAGCACGCTGTCTATCAGGTGCTACCGGAGTTGCAAAACAAGACAAAGTCTAAAGTATTCACCGAGTCCGATCAGATAGATTTCAAAATTGTGTAAAGCTGATCACTCAAACAATGAAAAGTTAGACACGGAAGAAATAAATTATTCATAAGCATGAGAAATAAAAAAGGCTGTTATCACACATCGCGATAACAGCCCAGATACATATACTACAGAGATTATTTATGACGGATAAAAACCGCAACGACGGCAGCAACAGCCAGCAGGAAACAGTAGTAGGAATGGCTGACAACCTGCAGGGGCGATAGCCCGAAACTTGAGCCCAGCAGCAATGCCTGTGCACCATATGGCAATATGCCCTGCACCACACAAGAGAAGATATCCAGCAGACTGGCACTGCGTCGGCCACTGACGTGGTTTCGCTCCGCCAGTTCACGGGCAACGCTGCCACTGACAATAATGGCAACCGTATTGTTCGCCACACAGGCGTTCGCGGCGCTGACCAGCCCGGCAATACCCAGTTCCGCTGCGCGGCCGTTTTGCTCGTCTGTGTGTGAGTTACTGAAACGGTTAATCGCAGCACTGATTAGGTTGGTCAGCCAGTTAAGGCCGCCTTGGCGCCGCATCAGTTCTGCCAGTCCGCCGATCATCATCGACAGCAGGAAAATTTCCTGCATATTGCCAAATCCGGCATAAATATCTTTTACCAATCCAGCCATCTGGTACTCAGGCTCAGCAACCAGACCAATACCACCCGCCAGCACAATACCCAGCATCAGCACGACAAACACATTCAGCCCAGCTACAGCCAGTACAAGAATAGTGATGTACGGCAGGACTTTAAGCCACTCAATACCACCAGCAACAGGAGACTGGGTTACTTCGTTGTTAAATACAAAGATCAACAACGCACCTATTGCAGCCGGGAGGGCAATCTTGACGTTCTCCCGGAATTTATCACGCATCTGGCAGCCCTGAGAGCGGGTAGCAGCAATAGTGGTGTCGGAAATAATCGAGAGGTTATCTCCAAACATGGCACCACTCATGACCACACCGGCCATCAAAGCTGTATCAATGGAGGTTGCCTGAGCGATACCGAGTGCCACTGGCGCTACTGCAGCAATGGTGCCCATAGACGTTCCCATTGCGGTTGCAATGAAAGCAGAGATGATAAAGAGCCCCGGCAGGATCAGGCTTGCAGGTAGCATTGCCAGCCCCAGATTTACCGTAGCATCCACACCACCTGTTGCCTTGGCAACTGATGCAAACGCACCCGCCAACAGATAAATCATGCACATTGCGATGATATCGCGGTGCCCTACACCATCCAGAAACTGAGCAATCGCCCCGTTTACTTTTTCTTTGCTCAGCAATATCGCCAGGACAATGGCCGGTAGCACAGCAATTGGAGCGGGAAGTTGGTAAAAGGCGTAATCCACACCTTGCAGGGAATAGTAAACGCCTGCCCCGATAAAAAGCAGGAGGAAGACGATAAGTGGCAACAGCGCCAGTGCGGAAGCACCTTGCACCTGTGCAACAGGAGATTCTGTGGAAGCTGATTTACTCATTATGTTTGTCTGCACTTCATCATTATTCTGGCTTGAACATGCCAAGACTAAATTCATTCACAGCATTCGTCAACATCTAGACGTCTAAACATCCAGATGGGAAAACATTGAATTTTTATTGAATTCATGATTTTGCGATTCACAGCACCAAAACATTGACACGAAGCGTCAGAAATATGACTTAGCGCATTGAAATTGGGCGATATTTTTCTGATCTATGACACATATTTTTCGTTCCAAGACCATTAGAATCCGGCCCCTACTCACTCTGACTGCAACTTCTCCATGAAATTGACCCTAAAACAAAAACTCATTGCCTCAGCAGCAGTGGGCGTTGTGCTTATGGCCGCTCTTCTGACGACGCTAGCAGCAAAGCAGCTTAAGCAACAAACCCTCAACGGATTAACTGCGCGCACGCACAGTCTGGTAGACACAGCCGCTGCCGGTGTAACCGATTGGATTTCAATTCGTGCAGACATCACAAATGCCATGCGCGGGTATGTGTCGGATCCGTCAATTATCGTATCTCATCTCCAGCAGGCGCGCTTGTCTGCAGGATTCGACGATATTTACTATGGTACTGCCGATGGCAAGATGTACCGCTCACATCCTGAGAGAAACCGCGCTGATTATGACCCACGCCAGCGCCCCTGGTACCAGCAGGCAGCATCTGCCGCAAACAGATCATTACCGATGCTTACCGGGATGCCATTACCAATGCAATGCTGGTAACCATTGCCGAGCCGGTTATTGAGAATGGCCGGGTTGTGGGTGTTATCGGAGCGGACGTGCTCATTGATCAACTGATTAATGACGTCATCAGCCTCGATGCAGGGCACAATGCCTTTGCCATGATGATAACCCGAGATGGCATGGTGGTCGCTCACCCTGACCAGAACACTACCAATAAGATGCTGACCCGGTACAACAATAACCTGAGTGCATCCGCCATCAACGACATCACTCGCAACCACTCCTTTTCTGTAAAAGCATTGGATGGTGTCGACAAGCTTTACTACTTCGCCCCGGTGGAAGGTACAAACTGGCTGCTGGGCGTAGAAATGGACTACGAAACAGAATTCAGTTCCCACTCAGAACTGCTTCTTGGCCTTCTGACCGCATCCGCAGTCGTTACCCTTATCTTGGTTAGTGCTCTTGCCTGGTTGGTGTCGTATCTGTTCCGCGATCTAATACGTGTCTCAACTGCCCTTGCAGACATTGCAAACGGTGAAGGTGACCTTACCCAACGCATCACACCAAACAGCGACGATGAAGTTGGCAAGCTGGCGCAAAACTTCAATACTTTCGTGGGTAATATGCACGCGATGGTAAGCCGCCTGCGCGATGTCGCAGACAACCTGGATGGGCAGGCAAAAATCACTGCGGGTCAGGCAACCGGGCGCCAGGAGCGTATCAACCGGCAGCAGGATGAAATCAATATGGTTGCCACTGCCATCAATGAAATGGCTGCGGTACCCAGGAAATTGCAGGGAATGCAGAAAATACTGCCAAACAGGCTGAAGAAGCGGTTGGCTGCGCATCCCATGGCGCGGCACAGGTTGGTAACAGCCAACAATCTATCAGCAACCTCTCGGGTGAAGTGGAAAATGCAACCGCCGTGATTGCTGAACTTAATCAACATTCGCAGAACATCAGCTCTATTCTGGCGACGATTCGCGACATTGCTGAGCAGACCAACCTTCTGGCACTCAATGCGGCTATTGAAGCAGCGCGTGCCGGAGAGCAAGGCCGTGGTTTTGCCGTTGTCGCAGACGAAGTACGTGTACTCAGCCAACGCACCCATGCCTCAACGCAGGAAATCCAGTCGATGATTGAAACCCTGCAGGCAACAACGGAAAACGCAGTTCGTATAATGGATGACAGCCGCAATCTGGCTGGTACCAGTGTTGATGATGCCAATATGGCCGCAGCAAGCCTGAACCAGATCAATGTAGCGGTTACCAGCATCAGCGACATGGCCACCCAAATTGCCTCTGCTGCCGAGCAGCAGTCACTGGTGACTCAGGAAATCACCCGCAACACCGACAGTATCCGGGATGTGTCTGACCTGCTGGCAACCGAAGCGAATGACGCCGCTCATCAGGCCGGTGAACTCTCAGAGCTATCACGCCAGCTTCAAAGTGAAATCAGCCGGTTCCGGTTGTAAAAATAGAAACTCCCGCCATCATGGCGGGAGTGGTTTATTGACCAACTGACGTTTTAATATTGGTCACAGCGAATCTCACCGGCGAGCATAAATATCGAACTCAGCCGCAGATACCCAATCTCCTGCTCCGCTTAATGCGTCAAACCTGACGTAACGCGCATCGGTCGGAATAAACCCGACTTTCTGAAGGTTGTCATGTCGCTGGAAGGAACCGGAAACGGCTTCCGTCCAACTGCTGCCGTTAAGGGAAAGGCTGACTTTATAATCTCCAATCGCGCCGTTCCCTGCTCCGGCTCTGGCCAAGTAGTGGAATTCACTGACACTCATGCGTTCACCCAGGTCCACAACAAAGTGCTGCGGTGCTTTCTCCGCATCACTTTGTGGATACCAGGGAGAGTGGTACATGGTGGACACATCACCGTCGAAGGCCTTTTCAATTCCGGAGCCGGCTGGAACGCAGGGGTCTCGGTAAACACTGAATTGGCCTTGGTAAAATCACTCGGTGGTTGTGACACTGCTGCCGCTGGATTGCCATACACATTGAACTCAGCAATCGATATGAAGTCACCCACACCATTCAGTGCATTCACTTTAAGGAACTTCGCAGATGTCGCTGGCACCTGTACAAACTGCACGGTATCAATGCGTGCAAACGTTCCAGAAGAAATCTGCTGCCAGATCAGGCCATCGTTGGATACAGATACAGTGTAATCACCTACAGCACCATTGCCGGCCCCCGCTCGTGCTGATAGCTGAAACCGGTTACGTCATATTGCCCGCCGAGGTACACAGAAAACGACTGTGGTGCCCTCTCTTCATCTGAACTCGGGAACCACGGGGAGTGATACATGGTTGCTGGATCGCCATCGAAAGCTTTCTCAATGCCCTCCCCTGGCTGGTACCTGGGTTTTTCAACAAACGCCAACTGAGGTTGAGGGATCACTTGCTGCCCTGAGCTGATTTGCTTCTTGGCAATGATGTCGAACTCAGCCGCAGACACGAA
Organism: Photobacterium sp. JCM 19050; assembly: GCA_001310455.1. GTDB lineage: Bacteria > Pseudomonadota > Gammaproteobacteria > Enterobacterales > Vibrionaceae > Parasalinivibrio. The sequence continues at coordinate 15,445 of BAXG01000055.1, read as the reverse complement.
ATTGCCGCTGCCAGTCAGAGCCTCAAAACGAATGAACCGGGCCGCTTCATTGTCAATGGCAACCTGTTGTATGCCGTCACGTTTTTCAAAGGTACCAGAAGAGATGACTCTCCAGTTCTGGCCATCTGTTGACAGTGACAAACGGTAGTCCCCGATTGCCCCATTCCCCGCGCCCTGCCTTGCCTGGTAGGTAAAGGCTGAAACAATGAAATCATCTCCCATGTCCATTTCGAACATCTGTGGTGTACGCTCTGCATCTGAGGAAGGATTCCATGGCGAGTGGTACATCGAAGAAACATTACCGTCAAAAGCCTTTTCGATTTCATACCCGCTCTGTTCGGCAGGGCGGACAATGAAGCTCGACTTTGTAAAATCAAACTCATTGAAGTTCGCCGACTCTGGACCGGTTACCCGGATATTGGCCCAGTTAACACAGTCTCCTGCTGTCTGGCTGTCATTGTTGACCGCCTTGAACTCCAGTTTGCGTATTCCCAGGATCTCAAGGTCAGGTTTCACTACCGTTGGGCCTTCAAGGTCGTATTCCCACACTTTTACGCCGTCAGCAAATATCTGTGCCAGCACGTGGTTTCCGGCAACCTTGCAGCTGTCATCGATACCAACATCAGCTTTAAACCCGGTCCACTTGCCATCCAACCCAACAGAAATCTCAGACGGTGCTTCTGTCCCCAGCCCAGCGCTGAAGCCAAGGCCGTTCATAGACATAGCCGTTTGATTGACAGACTGGTCCTGCTCTACCCTGCCGGCTACCCGCGCAACATCGAGAGTTACTGGAACCGTTTTTTGAGGAATAGTGATTTCCTCAGCGATAACGTCAAACTCCTGAGCCGAAACGAAATTGCCTACACCTGAGACGGCAATAAATTTCAGGAAGCGCGCTTTCTCGGGTGTAAAGTTGACGATTTTAAGGTCGGCATTTTGCGCCCAGTTCCCTTCGGCAACCGGATCGCCCCAGTTTCCGTTGGTCTCAGACAGGTAAATCTTGTATTCCGTAATCGTACCGTTCCAGGCATCGGGCCGAGGCAGGTACGTAAAACCACTCACGTTGTAATCTTCACCGAGGTCCAGAACGAATTGCTGCGGCGCCTGTTCACTGGCATCATCCGGGTACCATGGGGAGTGGTAACGGGTCGACGTGTCACCATCAATGGCATTGGCAAACTCCTCACCGTTCTGTGACGGCGGCGCTTCAACGACTTTGACCTTACTCTTGTCAAAATCCGTCAGGTATGCCGGCGTCGGGTAAGGTTTTGTCTCAGGGTAGGTCGCCCCTCATCCATATTGATGTAGAACCGGGTCTGGCTGGATACAGGTTGTTTCCCGGTTTTAATCCGGATAACACCCTGACGGAGGCTGCTGTCAAAGAACCAGGCTTCTGTCGCTGCAGCAAAGTCCTGCACAGACGTCACTTGCTGGACGGACCGGCCATCAAGGGTAACTGCCAGCGGAGCAAGACGCGTGGCAACTTCTAATTCATAGCTGCGCTGGTTAACCTGCCCGTTGTAAGAAGCATGCACAACTGCCGGGTCAACAGTAACTTCAATATCGCCTACCGTGCCCAGTGGCGGCGCACTCATGGCAAGGCGGGTTTCAGCAAAGGCATTCTGTTCTTTGTAAGCCCGGCTCTCACCGTCATCTTCAAACAGGGTAAATTCAGAATCGCCGGAAGGGACAAGCTGCATAATCAGGTGGCTTTTGTCCTGAAGGGCATCAGACCTCGCGCCTTTATAACGCGGAATGATCGCACCTGCTTTCACCAACACCGGGATATGGTCAATATCAATCGGGTAGTGGCCAAGCACCATGCCGCCAGCCGGGGAGCGGGTTAAAGTACCATCCCAGAAATCAACCCAGTCACCTTCGGCAGGTAGAGGTCTTTGTACCAGCCGTTGTTCTGGGACATCGGAGTGTAAACCGGTGCCACCAGCAGGGACTCACCGTACATATACTGGTGCTTGTAGGTCTCGTCCTTCAGTACCGGGTCATCCGGAAACTCCCAGGTCATTGCCCTGACGATCGGTGAACCGGTTTGATCTGCCTGATAGGCATAGTTGTACATGTATGGCATCAGGCTCGATTTGAGCATCAGGTACTGGCGGTTGATGTCGCGGTATTTCTTGCCATTCAGACCGTCATCATGCCACCACGCATGTTTGCGCTCCTGGTTGTTCCAGCCGGACATCGCAATCAAAACAGGTGTAAACGCCTTGAACTGGACATCACGGGTATAGGTTTCAGAACCGCTGCCGAAAATACCGTTCACATCAGAAGATGCGTAAGCCTGCCCGGAAAGGCCAGAACCGATAAAGGTCGGGATATGCCAGCGAATGTAGTCCCAACTGGTGTACTGGTCACCGGTCCAGGCAACAGAATAGCGTTGTGTCCCGGCCCACCCCATGACTGTCCACACAAAGCCACGGGTATCTGAATGGTCAACCAACTTTGTGCGCATCGCGGTTTGCAGCCAATGAATAAAGGTAACCCGGCCCCGTCCACGCCACATCAAGTTTATAGACCCGTACACCCTGTTGGACTTCGGTAGCAATTTTATCGAGTTGGCGCTGTGTCCACAGGCCTGTTTTAATACCCAACCCATCAAGTGAATTCACCACATTTTCTAAATCTGAATAGCCGCACCCGTACCCGTCATTGGGCAGATCCAGCAAGGGGCATATTGTGGTTTTTGTATGGGGTTGCAACCTGGTTAACCACATCCATGGTGACACCGGGCTCTGTCGGCCAGCCTGATGGGTATGAGCCGACCTTGTTCTCGTAACAGTCAGCATCCCCGAGGTAGTAAGCCCAACGGGCCAGCAGGTGAGGTTTACCTGTCAGCGTTGTGTAGCGATCAACAAGTTCAGGCAGTGTGTCACCAACAAAATAGTAGGCATCCAAACGGTTTTCGTTATAGCTGCTGACAGCACTGTCGATGGCGCGGAAGTCGTGCGCACCATTTCGCCAGGTATTACGAAGTACACCATACCCTTTGTCAGACAGGTACATTGGTGCGGGGTTAGGGCGGTCGAATTCATCCCAACCACCAGAATAAGACGCTTCCTGGATTTTCCCTTTAAATTCAAACTCACCATTTTGCTGACCACCACCGTAGAAATGTTCATCTGTGGTACTGGAAAGCGTCTGAACGGTTTTTACATTCCCGCGTTTAAATCTCAGAGTATTTCGGTCAAAGTCTGAAACCGGTGCACCCAGATCAATCGGAGAAATTTCTTCCCACAGCTTTGTCGCGTTGTCTGCTTTATAAAGTGCAAACGTCAGAGGATATTTGTAGATTCGCAAAGCCAGCGCAGACGTTTTGATGAGTTGGTAATCACCCTGATCGGACACATTGAACGATACAGGTGAAGCCTGTTCGTTGATCACGATATCCGGGAGCGCATTGCGGTCGAACCCGGAAGAAGAACAATTAAAATTGCTGCACTGGTCGTTGATTGCATCAACCTTTTCATCGGCAAATGAACCATCACCGCTGACCTGCAGGCGAAAAACTGAATCGTTGATGAAATTCACCTTCAGCGCCACACCTTGTTGTGTACTTAGTGAAAAGGTATTCCCTGACTGGCTGAAGGATGAAGCATTCATATTGCCAAGGGGTGCGGCATAGACACCTTGTCCGGCGGATATCGCTGCGCTTACGAGCACAGGAAGCATAAGTTTTCTGTATCTCATTTCGACCACCTTTACATAAATGAGCTGGATTACTTTCTTGATCTTTATGTGTTTCACAAATGTTAACTTTAAAAAACATAACCAAAAAGAAATCAAAGGAAAGTCACAAAACCAAGAAAAGAAAACTTAACGAAATCTTAAATTAGCCATTTACTAATATTTGAAATAGAAAGAAAACGAAACAAAATTATCAAAGAGAAAAAAGCGCAAAGTTTGCAGCCAACAAGGCAATAAGAGTAAGCTACCGAAGCAAACAAAAAGAAAACAACTTATCTACTCTTTGCTTACCAACAGTTTAATGATTACCCAATTTAAGAAAGGACTGGCACCTATGATGATCAGTACAAGCCAGCGTCGGGAAAAAACCCTAAAGATGTTAAAACAAGAAGGCAGCGTTCAGGTTTCAGATCTTGCGCAGCAATTTAATGTCTCTATGGTGACAATTCGTAATGATTTGGCGTTTTTTGAAGAGCAGGGTCTGGCGACAAGGGCCTATGGCGGCGCTTATTTCAACAGCCCTGACCTAAAAGAGCGGGCAATTACCGACAAATCCCGTCAGCACAACGAGCTTAAAGATAAAATCGCGCGGATCGCCGCATCACTCATCGATGAAAATGATGCCATCATTCTGGATTCTGGAACCACCACCTTCCATATTGCTGAGCAACTCAGTGACCGGCAGAATCTGACTGTGCTGACTACAGGTTTCAATGTTGCCAATGCACTGGCAGACGCTGAAGGCGTGGATCTGATTATCGCTGGCGGACAACTGAGGCGAAAATCCCTTTCGATGGGTGGCCCGGTAGCTGAAAGCGCGCTGAACAGTTTCCATTTCAACAAGCTGTTCCTGGGCGTTGACGGGTTCCACCTCACCCGAGGGATTACCACACATCGTGAAGAAGAAGCGCGTCTCAACCGCAGCATGTGCGAAGCCGCCGAAGAGATAATTGTGGTGACCGATTCAAGCAAATTCGGGAAGCTCAGCCTGCACAAAATTCTGGAAACAGGAAAAATTAACCGTCTGGTGACGGACAGCCGGATACCTGACTCTTACCTGGAAGGGCTGAAAGCCCAGGGCGTAGACGTACTGATTGCAGAATAAAAAAACGCCGACAAAATTCTGTCGGCGTTTTTCAAGAATAAACCCGGATTAACGGATATCAATCTCTTCGAAGCTTTTCACCAGGTCATCCAGTGCCTTCATCTGCTTCAGGAACGGCTCCAGCTTATCCAGTGGCAGCGCAGAAGGTCCGTCACAACGCGCAGAATCCGGCGTTGGGTGCGCTTCAATAAACAGACCGGCAATCTTGGTACCCAGACCGGCACGAGCCAGGTCAACAGTCTGGTCACGACGTCCGCCTGATGCAGCACCAAACGGGTCACGGCATTGCAGCGAGTGGGTAACGTCAAAGATGATTGGGCTGCCGTTAGACGCCTTTTTCATCACGCCGAAGCCCAGCATATCAACAACCAGGTTGTCGTAACCGTGGCAGGCACCGCGCTCACAGAGGATCACGTTTTCATTGCCACACTCTGCGAACTTCTCAACGATATTGCCAACCTGACCAGGCTCATGAACTGAGGTTTCTTGACGTTGATAACAGCACCGGTTTTCGCCATTGCTTCTACCAGGTCAGTCTGGCGGGCTAAAAATGCAGGAAGCTGAATCACATCAGCCACTTCAGCAACCGGCTGGCACTGTGCGATTTCGTGAACGTCAGTAATCACTTTCACACCGAAAGTGTCTTTCAGCTCCTGAAAGATTTTCATGCCTTCTTCCATGCCTGGGCCACGGTATGAATGCACGGAAGAGCGGTTTGCCTTATCGAAAGACGCCTTGAATACGTAGGGGATACCCAGCTTGTTGGTCACTTCGACGTAGTGTTCACACACCTTCATCGCCATATCGCGGGATTCCAGTACGTTCATACCGGCAAACAGGACAAACGGCTTGTCGTTGGCTACGTCAATGTCGCCAACACGGACAATTTTTTGTTCGGTCATAGGTGCATCTACCATTAATGGAGGATTGGTTGAGCCTCAGTCAGCGCCCTGACCTGAAGCTTGAGCAGTTCTGAAGCCGGGTCATCCGGGCACTGCTCGATAAAGTATTCGTAGTCGGATGCGGCTACCCAGTCGCAATCGAGTTGCTGGTAAATATAGCCGCGATCCCGGATTTCGTAAGGGTTATCCGGGTCGAAAGTCAGTGCCATCTCGCTGCAGCGCAACGCCTGGCTGTATTGTTCTTCACGCAGTAAGGCACTTTTTATCACTGACAGCCAGCGTCCCACCAGAGTTGCATTGTCTGTGGGCAACAGGTTTGACTGCTCCAGTCGGGCAAGCGGGCCACTCTGGCCGATTATCCAACCTTCCAGTGTCCGGGTGGACACGCATTCGCCGTCAAACGGGTTGTAAAACTCGACCATGCCGTCGTTCCAGTCTGCGCGCAGAATTAGCTGCGTCGGAAACGCGACCGGGGAGATTGGCAGCGACAGGCGGTCAGCAAAATACATCAATATGGCACCCAGCGTGATAGGAATCCCCTTACGCTGTTCTAGCACTTTATCAATAAAGGCATTTTCGGAAGAAAAGAATTGTTCGGCATCACCGCGGAAATTCCACTGTCGGTAAAAAATACGCAGTAAGCCGTCAAATCTCAGACGCTCGTCCGGCTCAGCAGCAAGAAAATTCTCAAGCTCTTCGGCCATTGCTTCAAGCTCTTCCATGACTGACGCGACTGGTACGGACGGGTCGACAAATGCATTCAGCATTACGCCCCCTTCCACCAATGTCATATTGTCCAGATCCTGGTCAGTTAGGTGCCACATGGTTTACCCCAGAAATTGCGGTACTTTATGAATAGCCAGGCTTGCCGCAGCGTAAACCCAACCCAAAGCACCAAGGAATGCGAAAGTTCTAAACAGCGCGCCACGGCTGTAATGCAGGGCAACAAAGCCCAATGCGATATAGGCCAGCACGCAGGTCAATTTTTCGGTCAGCCACAGGCCTGCCGGTGTAAACGGATAAAAACCGGTTACAAAAATCAGTGCAACACCGGTACCCAGAAGGACGGTGTCAATAATATGCGGAACCACTTTTACCCATTTTTCTGCATCATGGTACTGCCACGCATTACCCAGAAAAAACGAACAATAAACAGGGTCACACTCAGCAGAATTGCCAGCATATGAGTGTGTTTTAAAGCCATATACATAACGCTGTTCCCTAAAAATTTTGATTAGCTCGGGCGCCTGCCCAGCGTTACCCGGTCCAGACCGGCATAATCTGTTTCTGTTTTTATGTCGCAGTAGCCGGTATCGGAAAAGATCTGCCGCACTGCAGCTCCCTGATCACAACCGTGCTCAAACATCAGCCAGCCGCCGTCAATAAGGTGGCGTTGCGCATGCTGGCAAATGTGCCTGATATCTGCCAGGCCATTTTCTGCCGCTACCAACGCCGAAGAAGGCTCAAACCTTACGTCACCCTGTGACAGGTGCGGGTCTTCAGCATCGATATACGGGGGATTGCTCACAATCATATCAAATGGTGCGCATTCCGTAAGCGCGTCAAACCAATGGCTGAGCAAAAAATCAGCATTTTTAATGCCAAGCTGTGTTTTGTTTTCAGACGCCAGGGAAACAGCACCTTCCATCCGGTCAACACCGATGACCTGAATATGGGTACACTCACTGGCAATCGCAAGTGCTATGGCACCTGTACCGGTACCCAGGTCAAGCACTGACCGGGTTTCAGGCATTACTTTGTCCAGCGCCAATTCCACCAGCCGCTCCGTATCCGGACGTGGGATCAGGGTGCTGGTTGCCACCTTGAGAGGCAACGACCAGAACTCTCGCTCACCGGTGATATAGGCAACAGGCTCACCGTTTTCGCGGCGTAGCAAACACTGCTCAAGCGAAGATTCCTGCTCAGGCGACAACTCGCGCTCAGGCCAGGTAAAAAGATAACTTGATGGTTTATCAAGGACATGGCACAGCAACACAGACGCATCCATCTTGGCGGATGGAGAACTGGCAGTCTCCAGACGGGAAACTGCCAGCTTCAACGCATTTTCAATGCTGATCATGATGTACTTTCGGCGAGGGCTGCCAGCTGATCGGCCTGATGTTCATGGATAATCGGCTGATAAGGCATTCCAAGTCACCCTCAATCACATCATCCAGTTTGTAAACGGTCAGGTTGATACGATGATCTGACACCCGACCCTGTGGATAGTTGTAGGTGCGGATGCGGTCAGAGCGGTCGCCGGATCCCAGCAGGTTACGGCGGGTATCTGCTTCCTCAGCGTGGCGCTTCTCTTCTTCTGCCTTAATAAGACGGGCAGCCAGTACAGACATCGCCTTGGCTTTGTTCTTGTGCTGCGAGCGTTCGTCCTGACATTCCACCACCAGACCGGTTGGCAGGTGGGTAATACGGATGGCAGAGTCCGTGGTGTTAACGTGCTGACCACCGGCACCGGATGAACGGAAGGTGTCGATTTTCAGGTCTGACGGGTTGATATCCGGGATTTCAGCTTCCGGAACTTCCGGCAGAATGGCCACCGTACACGCAGAGGTGTGGATTCGGCCTGAGATTCCGTTGCAGGAACACGCTGTACGCGGTGACCGCCGGACTCAAACTTCAGGCGGCCGTAGGCGCCGTCACCTGCCACGCGTGCAATCACTTCTTTGTAACCACCATGCTCACCGTCGTTGGCACTGACGATTTCAACGCGCCAACGCTGCGTTTCCGCGAAACGGCTGTACATACGGAACAGGTCACCGGCAAAAATTGCCGCTTCATCACCACCGGCACCGGCACGGATTTCCAGGAAGCAGTTACGATCATCGTTAGGATCTTTTGGCAGCAACAGAACCTGAAGCTCCTGAGACAGGGTTTCTACCTGCTCCTGAGCCATTTTCAGTTCTTCCTGGGCCATTTCAGCCAGTTCCGGATCGTCTTCTTCTGCCATTTCGCGGGCAGTCACCACGTCTTCTTCCGCCTGACGGTAAGCACGGAAACACTTGGTGATTTCTTCCAACTGGGAATATTCCTTGGAAAGTGAGCGAAAACGATCCTGATCACTGATTACAGAGGGATCACCCAGCAGGTGCTGAACTTCTTCATGACGCTCGCAAAGCGCCTCTAACTTGGCAAGAATTGATGGTTTCATGGTTGCTCTGTCGGCTTATTTAGACGTTTCAAGCCCAAGGCACTGACGCATTACAGCCAGTTTTTCCGGCTCGCCATTATGGGCAGCCTGCTGCATCGCCTGGGTCGGGGCGTGAATTAACCGGTTGGTCAGTCGGCGGCTCAACTCAGTAATAACCTGTTGAGGGTCAGCACCGCTTTCAAGTGACTGAAGGCTTCGGGCCAGCAATTCATCGCGGATTGTATCGGCATCCTGTCGATACTGTTTGATACTGTCAACCGCTTCGAGAGAACGCAGCCAGCTCATAAAAGCAGCGCTTTCCTCGCTGACAATGGTTTCCGCCTCAATGGCGGCCAGCTTTCGCTGTTCACGGTTGCGCTCAACAATGCCCTGCAGGTCATCGACCGTATAAAGGTAGGCATCATTGAGTTCACCAACCTGCTCTTCGATATCCCGGGGAACCGCAATATCGACCAGCAGCATTGGCTGGTAACGACGGGCCTTCAGCGCTGTCTCCACCATCCCTTTACCGATGATGGGTAAAGGCGCTGCGGTCGAACTGATCACAATGTCGGCCTCATGCAAGTACAATGGAATTTCTTCCAGGCCAATCGCTTCTCCGCCAAACTCGCCGGCCAGGGCCTGGGCGCGTTCACGGGTACGGTTTGCAACGATCAGTTTCTTACAGCCATGCTCATGAAGGTGGCGGGCAACCAGTTCAATGGTTTCCCCGGCTCCCACAAGCAGCGTAGTCGCATCTGACAGAGATTCAAATATCTGCCTTGCCAGTGTGCAGGCTGCGAAGGCCACGGACACCGCATTGCCACCAATGTCGGTCTCGGTGCGCACTCGCTTGGCGACTGCAAATGTTTTCTGGAACAGTTTCTCCATTGCGCCGCCCAGGGCGCCGGCATCGTTGGCTTCACCGTAAGACTGTTTCACCTGGCCCAGTATCTGGGGTTCACCCAATACCAGGGAATCCAGCCACAGGCCACGCGCATCAAATGCTTTACTGACGCCTGCTCTTCATGGAAGTAGAGGCTGGAGATTAACTGCTCACTGTCCAGCTGGTGAAATTTGGTCAACCAGTCGACTAATACGCCTGTTCCCGCATGTTTGAGGTCACAGTAGATCTCGGTACGGTTACAGGTCGAAAGGATCACACTGCTGTTTACATCCGGCATCTGGCCCAGCTCGGTGAGAGCAAGACGCAGCTTCTCCGGAGAAAACGCAACTTTTTCCCTCAAGTCGACGGAAGCCGTTTTGTGATTGATTCCGAGAACAAGCAAGCTCATTAGATAGGGTTACCGCTGACACCATTTTAAGACTAAGGGAAGAATTCTACTTGATGGGCACCTTTAAAAAAAGATCGGTCTGCCCGCCAACCCCGCATAAAAAGCGGAATATACAGTAAAAATGTAACAGAGAATTCGTAAAAACATGGAATTAGCCTTGCCAAGTTTTGTCTTTCCCATTGCATTGGCCAAGGTGATGACAGCTATAATGCCCTCATGATTACAGGTACAGACTTTAGCCCGATGTTAAAACGCCTATGTCTCCCGTTTCCCTGGGTACGCCAGTGGTGATGGTAATTGTTGTCGCTACCATCATGACCGGATGTGCGACACCGCCACCTCCTCCGTCCACCGATTGGGTGCTTCACCGAGATGCACTTGAAACCATCACCCATGTCAAAGCCAAGGGAAAAGTGGCGTTTATCAGCTAAAGAGCGCTTCTCCGCCAACTTCCTTTGGGAAGAGAAAGGTGAAGACGTGTCACTGCGCCTAACCAATTTCCTTGGGGCCACCTTACTGACCATGAATATAGATGGACAGGGAGCTCTCGTAGTCGACAACGACGGCAACGAATACCGCGGCAGAAACGCTGACCTGCTGCTTGCCCGTCTGACCGGGTTTATGCTTCCGGTCGCCCAGTTGCCCGACTGGCTAATCGGGTTGCCGAGCCAAAATGACGATTATGAGCTTGGCCCGGACCATAGAGTCCAGTCTCTGGACTATGGCCGCTGGCATGTTGATTACACCCGCTATGACGCCGGGACTGAACCGGCCCTGCCTTCCAAATGACCCTGACAGATGGCCAGCAGAGGGTAAAACTGGCGGTATCTGACTGGACCATTATCCGCTGATGATTAACACACCGGGGCGACCCCCGTCTCCCCGGCATGATGAGATTTGCAGAGAATGCTGACAACTGAGACCACGCGCTGGCCCTCCCCGGCCAAAATTAACCTGTTCCTCTATATCAACGGCCGCCGTGAAGATGGCTACCACGAGTTGCAAACCCTGTTCCAGATCCTCGACCACGGAGACACGCTCTCTATTACGCCCAATGAATCCGGCCGGGTAAGCATTGAACCGGAAATGGCAGGTGTCGTACAGGAAGATAACCTCATTTACAAAGCCGCTATGGCGCTGAAGAATGCCACCGGTTGTACCTACGGCGCTACCCTAAGTATTGACAAGATTCTGCCGATGGGTGGCGGTATTGGCGGCGGATCTTCCAACGCAGCAACGGTTCTGGTTGCCTGAATGCCTTATGGGAAACCGGTCTGACAGAAGATCAACTGGCAGATATTGGCGTAAAACTCGGCGCAGACGTCCCTGTGTTTATCCGTGGCACAGCCGCCTTTGCGGAAGGGGTTGGCGAACAACTGCAACAAGTTGATCTTAAAGAAAAATGGTATCTTGTTGCCAAACCGGATGTTCACATCTCAACCGCCCATATTTTTGGTCATAACGACCTAACAAGGGATACGCCAAAGCACTCACTTGACGTGCTACTGAACGCCAATTACGAAAACGATTGCGAAAAGGTAGTAAGAAGGTTGTATCCCGAGGTTGATAAGGCACTTTCGTGGCTGTTAGAATACGCGCCGTCAAGGTTGACTGGGACCGGTGCATGTGTGTTCGCGGAGTTCGACACTCAGCAGCAAGCCCAGAAAATCCTCGACATTTTGCCCAACTGGCTCGAAGGTTTTGTTGCAAAAGGAGTCAAACGCTCTCCGCTGCTGGACGCGCTGGATGCACTAACTAAGAGTTGGTTAACTATAACTGGATGCAACCCTGAGGTTTTCCCGTGCCTGATATGAAGCTGTTTGCTGGTAACGCAACGCCGGTTCTTGCCCAACGTATTGCTAATCGTCTTTACATGTCTTTGGGCGACGCTACAGTCAATCGTTTTTCTGATGGTGAAGTAAACGTTCAGATTAACGAAAACGTTCGTGGTAGTGATGTTTTCGTTGTTCAATCCACCTGTGCTCCAACTAATGACAATCTGATGGAACTGGTGGTAATGATTGACGCCCTCCGCCGTGCTTCTGCAGGTCGTATTACCGCCGTTATCCCTTACTTCGCTACGCTCGCCAAGACCGCCGTGTTCGTTCAGCCCGTGTGCCAATCACCGCAAAAGTTGTTGCTGATTTCCTGTCTAACGTTGGCGTTGACCGCGTTCTGACTGTTGATCTGCACGCTGAACAGATTCAAGGCTTCTTCGATGTTCCAGTAGACAACATCTTTGGTACCCCTGTTCTGCTGGAAGATATGCTGGCCCGTGGTCTGGAAGATCCAGTTGTTGTTTCTCCGGATATCGGTGGCGTTGTACGTGCCCGTGCAACTGCCAAACTGCTGGATGACACTGACATCGCCATCATCGACAAGCGCCGTCCACGCGCCAACGTTTCACAGGTAATGCACCTGATTGGTGACGTTGAAGGTCGCGACTGCGTTATCGTTGACGACATGATCGACACCGGTGGCACACTGTGTAAAGCCGCTGAAGCTCTGAAAGCACGTGGTGCCAAGCGCGTATACGCTTACGCAACTCATGCTGTATTCTCTGGCGACGCTGCGAAAAACATCCAAGAGTCTGTTATCGACGAAGTGATCGTTACTGACTCTATCCCGCTGAAACCTGAAATGCAGGCAACCGGCAAAGTAAGCCAACTGACCCTGTCAGGAATGCTGGCTGAAGCTATCCGCCGCATCAGCAACGAAGAATCAATCTCTGCAATGTTCAACTAATTCGTTAGACATTCAGTTATTCGCTTCACCAACGCCAACGCCCCGCTCATGCGGGGCGTTGCTTTTCAAAATCCTGCCAAGGTCACACCCGTGTCATGTTGACGGTTGGGTAAAATTTGGCGGGAATCCTGTGATGGTGCTAGCATACGCGCTTTGAAAATTGATAGCATACGCGCTCTGTAACGACAGCGAACGCACGCCGAAATTTATCGGATACACGTTAAATGGAGCAAACAAAGCCGCAGGGTTTTGTTTATCAGCGTAAAAATGCTTGCGCGCTAAAACGTCGAGAAGCAACGTGACTAACAACATTCGATTGATCGTTGGCCTGGTTAACCCTGGCCCGGAATACGCAAAAACCCGTCACAATGCGGGAGCCTGGGTCGTCGAAGAGCTGGCCCGCCGCCACAATATCTCGCTGAAGGAAGACAGCAAATATTTTGGCTTAACCGGTCGCCTAACCCTTGGTGGTCAGGATGTCCGGCTGCTTATTCCAACAACATTTATGAACCTTTCCGGTAAAGCGGTGGCAGCCCTTGCCCGTTTCTACCAGATTGCCCCGGAGGAAATCCTGGTCGCTCATGACGAGCTCGACCTGCCCCCGGGCGTTGCCCGCTTCAAAAAAGGCGGTGGTCACGGCGGTCATAACGGCCTGCGTGACATTATTGCCAAAATGGGCAACAACAAGGAGTTTTACCGCCTTCGGGTTGGCATTGGCCACCCAGGAAGCAAAGAAAAGGTCGCCGGGTTCGTGCTGACCAAAGCACCTGCTGCAGAGCAGGCTAATATTGATGGTGCCGTTGATGAAGCCGTGAGATGTCTCGGCATCCTTTTCACCGACGGGCTGGCGAAAGCACAAAATCGCCTGCACACCTACAAAGCAGACTAGTTCAACCATAGGGGTTTCCAACACATGGGTTTTAAATGCGGTATCGTTGGCCTGCCCAACGTCGGTAAATCAACGTTGTTTAACGCGCTGACCAAAGCGGGCATTGAAGCTGCGAACTTCCCTTTCTGTACCATTGAGCCAAACACTGGTGTTGTTCCTGTGCCAGACCTGCGCCTTGATGCTCTGTCAGAAATCGTTAAGCCGCAACGCGTTCTGCCTACCACTATGGAATTCGTAGACATCGCCGGCCTGGTTGCCGGCGCATCTAAAGGTGAAGGCCTGGGTAACAAGTTCCTGGCAAACATCCGTGAAACAGACGCCATTGGCCACGTTGTCCGTTGTTTCGAAAACGACAACATCATCCACGTCGCAGGCAAAGTTGATCCAGCAGATGACATCGAAGTTATCAACACTGAGCTGGCACTTGCTGACCTGGATACCTGTGAGCGTGCCATTCAGCGCCAGGCAAAGCGTGCGAAAGGCGGCGACAAAGACGCTAAGTTCGAAATCGAAGTACTGGAAAAACTGCTTCCGCACCTGGAAGAAGGCAACATGCTGCGCGCTGTTGAGCTGACTAAAGAAGAAAAAGCAGCGGTTTCTTACCTGAACTTCCTGACCATGAAGCCAACCATGTACATCGCTAACGTGAACGATGACGGCTTCGAAAATAACCCATACCTGGATCGCGTACGTGAAATCGCCGAAGCAGAAGGTGCTTCTGTCGTTGCCGTTTGTGCCGAGATCGAAGGTGAAATTGCAGAACTGGATGCTGAAGAAGCTGAAGTGTTCCTGGAAGAAATGGGTCTTGATGAACCTGGCCTGAACCGTGTTATCCGTGCAGGTTACGAGCTGCTGGAGCTTCAAACTTACTTTACCGCCGGTGTGAAGGAAGTACGTGCATGGACAGTTAACGTAGGTTCAACTGCGCCACAGGCAGCAGGTAAGATCCACACTGACTTCGAAAAAGGCTTCATCCGCGCTGAAGTTATCGGCTACGAAGACTTCATCAACTTCAAAGGCGAAGCGGGTGCAAAAGATGCCGGTAAATGGCGTCTGGAAGGTAAAGAATATATCGTTAAAGACGGCGACGTTATTCACTTCCGCTTCAACGTGTAAAAATCGATACTTTTGTCGACAAAGCCGGTGCCTGTGCACCGGCTTTTTTGTCTCTCTGCATAAATTCCTCTACCTGAAATCCTTTTTCACTCCCTTGTCACCTCGGCTTTATCAACGTTCCGCATAAAAACAAACTCTCTGGCGTGATTAGACAAACATCAGTTTTTGCCTCATTCGACACCCGTTCGCGCACTTTCGCAGCAAACGGAAAAAATCCGCGATTTTTACAAAAAAACCGTTGACGGCATGGTGCCATATCAGCATAATTCGCTCCGCACCGACGGGGAGGCAACTTCTCAGAGGGAAAGCAAATGGCTACGTAGCTCAGCTGGTTAGAGCACATCACTCATAATGATGGGGTCCCCTGTTCAAATCAGGCGTAGCCACCAAGAATGCGGCGGTGGCGGAATTGGTAGACGCGCTAGCTTCAGGTGTTAGTGTCCTAACGGACGTGAGGGTTCAAGTCCCTCCCCCCGCACCAATTCATGGGCAGCTTTCTCTTCAGGTGATGTGAGCGAACACATTAAAACTGCAACAATCTGGTAA
>BAXG01000054.1 GCA_001310455.1 Photobacterium sp. JCM 19050 | reverse complement strand
GGAGCGAAAGCCTCCTTCTTTTTCTGGAGCTGTTACCGGTACAAGTCACAGGTCACTGATAAACCCCAGGCACCTGATAAACCACACCGTAAGACTCAATCAGTTTCTGCAGTTCGCCATTTTGCATTTTTTCGATCAGCGCATCTTCAAGAGCGTAGGCCAGTTGGCGGTAATCACCCTGCACGGCCATGCCGATATCCCATTGCTGTTTGCCTAACATCGGAAACCCGTTTTCTGCCAGCTCACTCTTACCGTTGCCGTTCGCGTTGAGCCACTGTACCTGGGAGCGCATGCCCATTACCGCATCAACTTCGCCGCTAAGCATCGCATCAAAAGCTTCAGTCATTGCATGAAATGAGTGGGTATTGGCGCGCATTCTGCCGGCAAAAGCGGTGGTCAGGTAAAACTGCGGCACCGTATCGACCTCGACGCCGATTGGGTGGTACTGAAACACCGCCATGGTGGGGACAGCTTCCAGTTTTGCCGGGTTGTAGGCAATTTGCCATCGCTCCACCTGGTACGGCGCAAACATATGTACGCGCTCATGCACCAGCAACCCGACATCATCTCTCAACTGGGAATACTCCCTGTCATAGGGAATACGCAACATAACATCAGCTTTTACCCGCTTGCCGTCTTCACTGGTCAGGTTCATCCCTTTCCAGAGATGGTTGCGCATATCATCCTCAACGCTCTCATCTGGCGTGACCCAGTGAAGCCTCAATCTGACCCCTAACCCCTCAGCAAGAAATCTGGCTACACCAACATCAATGCCCTCGGGCTGGTGTTCACCATTCACATAGGAATACGGGGGGAAACCAGCATAAACAGCAACCGTTATCTCACCGGCATCAATGATGTCATCAAAAGATCGTGCACCAGCCAAAGCAGAGAACAAGCCGGTTAAACAAACCAATAAACCGACCAATCCTGTTCGGAAGAGCCGGTTATTAAACGCCATCAAGCGTACTGCCATATCACCTCCACCAGCGGGTGAATTAACTTTCAGGAGCAACAGATTCCAGCCAGGTACGGATTGCCCACAGTGCCTCCTGGCTCAAGTGTTCCGACATTTTTGGCATGTAAACAGCACCATTCCGCACTGCACCATTTTGAACACGATAGACGTACCACTCGTCACCATCATAATCAGTCGGCAAGACACGAAGATCAGGTGCTATTCCGCCAGAAATACCTTCAAGCCCATGGCAGCGGGCACAATTTTGGTTGTAGCAGATGCGCCAATACGTACCACTTCTTCTCGCGTATCCCCATCCAGTTCACGATATGGGTTGGTTTCAGCCCACTCCTCACCCAGTTGCGGAATCCCTGAAGTATCAATCGCCTGCGGGGTGACATCACCATGTGCCCATACGTTGCCTGCCAAAGCTGAACTTGCCAGTAACCCTAACGCCAGATACTTAACTTTCCCGGTCACAATCCCTTTCATCACGAATCTCTCAATCAATAATCAAACCCAATGTTGCCTAGCTGCAAAACTCTTATGTGTGTATTTCGAGTCTATGAAGAACCGGGATGGGACAAAATGCTACATAAGCGGGTGAATGACTCATTCTTTAGGATGAATTCGTTGATATGACATTTCGACGTATTTCATTCCCTGTTAAAAATAAACAAGCAGTTATCTGTCACAGGGAGGTCAGAATGGCTGGGAAAGGATCCCTTTACACTCAGATTCAAGCAAGCATCATCGCAATCAAAGGGGGATGTGGCTCTTGGCGATGGCAATGCTGTTGGCACTGAACTCGTACTCCACCTATGCCGCGAAAAGCCGGCTTTGGTACTTAATTTCGGTTTGTTGCACCAACTGCGCGATCCGGTCACATCGCTTCCCCATTACCTCTTGCCACCCGAAGATGAAGGCATAGCGGGTGCTGAGTTAGCACTGCGTGACAGCAACGGATCAGGAAAATTCCTCGGCCATAAATATCAGCTAGAAACCGTTGCTGACTATTCCACTGAGCGTTTAATTGAAGGCGCAACATCCATGCAAGCGCAAGGGATTCGGGTCTTCCTGACCAATGCAGACACGGCGGGATTGCAATCCCTTCGAAACGCACTGGGAAGTGATGCCATTCTGGTCAATTACGGCAACCCGGATGACAAGTTACGCCGTTCGGTATGTCTGGAGAAAACACTCCATACCTACCCCAGCAGGTCGATGCAAACCGATGCTCTGGCGCAATGGATGCGCTACCGGAGGCTCGGGAAAACACTGTTATTGACTGGCAGGCATGAGGCTGACCGCGAATATGCTGCCCAGGCAAAACTGAGCATGAAGAAGTTCGGACTCTCACTTTTGGAAGAAAAGTCGTGGACCTTTGACACGGACCTTCGCCGCACCGCAGGAGCCGAGCTTCCCCTTTTCACGCAGGGCGGTGACTACGATGTCGTCTGGATTGCTGACGAGTCACAGGAATTTGGCCCCTATGTACCCTACAACACCTGGTTACCCCGACCGGTAATCGGTACCCAGGGTCTTCGAAGTACCGCATGGGCCGTCCCCATTGAACAGTGGGCCGCCATTCAGCTTCAGAACCGGTTCAGGGAAAGGTTCGAGCGCTATATGAACAGCACCGATTATGCGGCCTGGGTCGGGCTTCGAATGTTTGCTGAGGTAATGACCAAGCTGAATACCAATGAACCCCAAACACTTTATACATATCTGCTGTCGCCGGATTTCGAACTGGCTGCCTACAAAGGCCGCAAACTTAGCCTTCGCCCCTGGAGTGCCCAACTTCGCCAGCCGATGCCCATCCATTCTGCCGATGCCCTTGTGGCAACTGCACCTTTTGAAGGCTTTATTCACCCTACCAATGAACTCGATACGCTGGGCGCCGACAAACAGGACAGTCAGTGCAAATCCAATATCTGAAGGGAGTGATGACAATGAGATTTTTGCCAATCGCAATCGCGGCCACCTTGTTTTCCGCCACCACAATGGCGGGGGAAGTCGCTTACATTTCCAATGAAAAAGATGACACTATCAGCGTTATCAATATGGATAGTCTGGAAGTCATTAACACCATCGACGTGGGTGACCGGCCTCGCGGTATCCTTCTGAGCAAAGACGGAAAATCCCTTTATATTTGTGCCAGTGACGACGACACCGTCCAGATACTGGATCTCGCCACTGGCAGCATTACCGGGGAGCTCCCTTCGGGCGAAGATCCAGAGCAGTTTGCGCTGCATCCCAACGGCGAAATTCTGTATGCCGCCAATGAGGATGACGCGCTGTTAACGGTCATCAACATACCCAACGCTTCAGTCATTGCTCAAATCGATGTGGGTGTGGAGCCGGAAGGCGTTGCAGTCAGCCCCGACGGGAAAATCGCTATTGTCACCTCTGAAACTTCCAACATGGCGCACTGTTGATACCGAAACCAATGAAATCTTTCATAACACATTGGTAGATGCGCGCCCAAGGCATGCGGAATTCAACAAATCCGGCAACAGGCTCTGGGTGAGCTCAGAGATCGGTGGAACAGTAAAAGTCCTGGATACCTCCAACCAGGAGGAACTTGCGACTATCAACTTCGCCATTAAGGGCATCCACAAAGACCGCGTCCAGCCAGTTGGCGTAAAACTCACTGACGACGGCAAATATGCTTTCGTCGCCCTTGGGCCGGCAAACCACATCGCTGTGGTAGATCAGAAAACCTATGAAGTGCTGGAGTACTTATTGGTTGGACGCCGGGTATGGCATCTCGCCCTCAACAATGACCAGAGCCAGCTTCTGACCACAAACGGGGTAAGCAGCGATGTCTCTGTGGTCGATGTGGAAAAAATGAAAGTGATAAAAACCATCAAGGTAGGGCGTTATCCCTGGGGTGCAGTAATCTTCAATCAATAAACCCAGAACCGGGGTGCTAATGAATATCGAGGTTCAAAACCTGACCTTTCGATACGGGAGCCGGCTTGCACTGGACCGGCTCTCGTTTACCTTACATCCGGGGCTCAATATTCTGCTTGGCCCCAACGGAGCGGGAAAGAGTACGCTGTTCGCCCTGCTCACCCAGCTCTATGCACTCCAGGAAGGGGACGTCCATATCGATAACCAGCCGCTGAGCAAGGCAAAACGCGCTTACCTCAAGAAGTTAGGCGTGGTGTTTCAGCAGTCGACTCTGGATTTAGACCTCTCAGTTGAACAAAACCTTCGATACTACGGTGCCCTTCATGGGATTGGAGCCCGGGAGAGCCGGGCGCTTGCTCTCCCCCTTCTAGAACATTTTGCCCTCAAAGACCGCTTGCATGACAAGGTCCGGACGCTGAATGGCGGACACAGGCGCAGGGTTGAGATCGTCAGGGCACTCATGCACTCCCCGTCGTTTCTGCTTCTGGATGAACCCAGTGCAGGGCTTGACCCGGCTACAAGAGCCAGGCTGGGTGAGGCAGTGAGGGATATCTGCCGCCAAAGGCCACTGTGTGTACTCTGGGCAACACACATCATTGAAGAAGTCTCCGACGACGACAATGTGCTCATCCTGCACCACGGGAAACTTCGCGATACCGGAACAGCGCGCAAACTTAAGGATAAATATGCCGGGGCACAACTGAGTGACATATTTGGTCAACTGACATCCGAGGGGGAAGGCGATGTACTGGTTCGCATTTAAAGGAATCTGTCAACGAGAGTTCCTGCGGTTTTTGTCCCAACGTTCCCGCTTTCTCAGCAGTCTGGTACGTCCCTTACTCTGGCTTGTCGTTTTTGCTGCCGGTTTCCGCGCCGCATTGGGGATATCAATCATTGAACCCTACGCAACATACATCAACTATGAGGAATACATCCTGCCCGGCCTTTGCGCATGATACTGCTGTTTAACGGAATGCAGAGTTCACTTTCCATCGTCTACGATCGTGAAATGGGCAGCATGAAACTGTTGTTGACCAGCCCGCTCCCTCGCCCATTTCTGCTGATGAGTAAAATTGTCGCTACCGCGTTGGTGTCGATACTTCAAGTCGCTGCTTTTCTGATAATTGCGTGGTTTTATGGACTTCAACTTGATTGGCTGGGCTATGTAAGCGGTATTCCAGCACTGTTTATCACCGCGACAATGTTAAATGCACTCGGAATTGTAATTGCTTCTAATATCAAACAATTAGAGAATTTTGCAGGTGTGATGAATTTTGTTATTTTCCCAATGTTCTTTATGTCATCTGCACTCTACCCGCTTTGGAAAATGCAGGAAGCGAGTGAATGGTTATTCGAAATATGTAAATATAACCCTTTTACTTTTGGCGTGGAGCTCATCCGTTATTCTTTATATTTAAAAATTAATATATTAGCACTCACTGTTGTTGCATCAGCGACAATTATTTTTTCCATTATTTCTTTAATTTGTCTTAAACCTGAGAAAAATTGGAAATAATTTACAAACCCACCTTTATAAAATCCGCATAAATCAATTTAAAACAATGTGTTATGAAAATGTAAAGCTTTACTTTTTTGTAAATTAGCAATTTTAAATTATTGAACCAAGATCAAATTACCGTTTTTACATATCATATTGTTTAACTTGAACATTTCCCACAATTGCCCAGCTTTCAATTCAGATTCTCACTAGTTGGAACACTGCCCAACGATTTATACGTTTTATTGACGACTATATTCTTAGTGATTAGCATTTGATTACATAACTGATAAAAAATATCAAAACATAACGTTATCGGACGACATATTTGTCCAGAAAACTTCACCAAAATGTGCGGGGCGTAGAAGCATGGATGCAGTTAAATTGTCTCAAGAAGGCAAAGTAATCGCTGTACGTGGCAAGGCATATATTGAAAATAATGTTGGTAAAGAAGATCTTAGAGTAGATACTACATTAGCCTCCGGTACAACTTTATTTATCGACAATGATTCAAGTGTAGATCTGCTGTTTGATGATGGAAGCATTCAGACCTTCGAATTTGGCCAAAATTCCGTCACCTCTCCTGTCTCTGAAGAAGTATCCGATCTCGATGCTGAGATCTCTGCCATCCAAGATTTAATTGCCACAGGTGAAGATCCAACTGAAGATTTGCCTGCAGCGGCGGCAGGTAACACACAAGGTCAGGGTGGACACGCCGGCTTCACCACGGTTGACCGCATTGGTTCTGAAACGCTTGCAGGGTCGACCTTCACAACAGGAACCTTTACCGAAGCTAACTCACCGTCAGACCTTGACGAAGACGAATATTCCCCGTTGACCCTTGCACCTGCCGTTACTGTTTCAGCCCCCGCGAACAGTAACGACAACACGCCAACCATTACCGGAACAACAAATCTTCCCGCCGGGTCGGCTGTTTCAGTTACCGTTACTGACAGTGGCGGTAACACCCAAACGTTAACAACGACAGTTCAGCCCGATGGTACTTTCGCTGTCACTGTTCCAACCGCTCTGCCAGATGGCAGTTTTTCTGTTTCTGCAACCGTTACAACCCCTGAGGGTATTTCCGCAACGGATGAAGCAACAGGCTCTATTGATACGACAGCGCCAAGTGAAGAAACAGGAACCACGGTCACTATTGATGATGTCACCGACGACAATGTGGTCAATGCCTCCGAGTCCGGTGGCAATGTTGCTATTACCGGCAAGGTCACTGGTGAGTACCAAACAGGTGACACCGTTGAACTAACCGTCAACGGCAAGAATTTCACGGGATCTGTTGATTCCTCGGGTAATTTCTCGATTGCAGTCCCAGGCTCCGATCTGGTTGCAGACAGTGATAAAAAGTTAGAAGTTAAGGTCTCCGCCACTGATAACGTTGGTAATACCGGCACCATTACCGCGACCAAAGATTACAGCGCCGATACTTCAGGTCCAGACAGTTCTTCGACCACACTCACCGTCAATGATGTCACTGCCGATAACGTGGTCAATGCAGCTGAAGCAGGCGGTGTCGTTACGATTACCGGTAACGTCACAGGAGAGTTCAAAGCCAACGACATAGTTACCCTGACCGTCAACGGCAAAGACTACCAAGGAAACGTTGACGCAAGTGGGAAGTTCGCAATTACAGTTCTTGGCAGCGACCTCAAAAATGATGCCGATACCAAGATCGACGCCAAGATTGTTGCCACCGATGCAGCCGGCAATACCGGCACCATCACCACGAGCAAAGATTACAGCGCCGATACCTCCGGTCCGGATGCATCCGGCACCACGCTGACGGTTGACGATGTGACGGCCGATAATGTGGTGAATGCGTCCGAGTCCGGCGGCAATGTTGCCATTACCGGTAAGGTCACCGGCGAGTTTAAAGCTGGCGATACGGTGACGCTGACCGTAAACAACAAAGACTTCACTGGCACGGTTGATGCTGCGGGCAACTACTCGATTAATGTCCCCGGCGCTGATCTGGTTGCTGACGCTGATACCAAGATCGACGCCAAGATTGTTGCCACCGATGCAGCCGGCAATACCGGCACCATTACGACGACCAAAGATTACAGCGCAGATACATCCGGCCCGGATTCTTCCGGCACTACCCTGACCGTTGACGATGTCACGGCTGATAACGTGGTGAACGCCTCCGAGTCCGGCGGTAATGTTGCCATTACCGGTAAGGTCACTGGCGAGTTTAAATCCGGCGATACGGTGACACTGACCGTAAACAACAAAGACTTTACTGGCACCGTCGATGCATCCGGTAACTACTCTATCAGCGTGCCCGGCTCAGATTTAGTTGCTGATTCTGATACCAAAATCGACGCTAAGATTGTCGCCACCGATGCAGCCGGCAATACCGGCACCATCACAACGACCAAAGATTACAGCACAGATACCACCGGTCCGGATAGCTCGGGCACCACCCTGACGGTTAACGATGTCACGGCCGACAACGTGGTCAATGCTTCCGAGTTCGGCGGTAATGTGGCCATTACCGGTAAGGTGACCGGTGAGTTTAAGTCCGGCGATACGGTGACGCTGACGGTAAACAACAAAGACTTCACCGGCACGGTTGATGCGTCTGGTAACTACTCCATCAATGTCCCCGGCGCTGATCTGGTTGCAGATAGCGATACCAAGATCGACGCCAAGATTGTCGCTACCGATGCAGCCGGTAATACCGGTACTATCACCGCGACCAAGGATTACAGCGCCGATACCACCGGCCCGGATTCAACTGGCACCACCCTAACGGTTGACGATGTCACTGCCGATAACGTGGTGAATGCCTCAGAGTCCGGCGGCAATGTGGCGATCACCGGTAAGGTCACCGGCGAGTTTAAAGCTGGCGATACCGTCACGCTCACCGTAAACAACAAAGACTTTACCGGCACCGTCGATGCATCCGGTAACTACTCCATCAATGTCCCCGGCTCAGATTTAGTTGCTGATTCCGATACCAAAATCGACGCCAAGATTGTCGCCACCGATGCAGCCGGCAACACCGGCACCATTACTGCGACCAAGGATTACAGCGCAGATACCACCGGCCCGGATTCCTCCGGTACTACCCTGACGGTTGATGATGTCACCGCCGATAATGTGGTGAACGCGTCTGAATCCGGCGGCAATGTCGCGATTACCGGTAAGGTCACCGGCGAGTTTAAAGCCGGCGATACGGTGACCCTGACGGTTAACAACAAAGACTTCACCGGCACCGTGGATGCGGCCGGTAACTACTCGATTAACGTACCTGGCGCTGATCTGGTTGCTGATGCCGATACCAAAATCGACGCCAAGATTGTTGCCACCGATGCAGCCGGTAACACAGGTACTATCACTGCAACCAAGGATTACAGCGCAGATACATCCGGTCCGGATTCCTCCGGCACTAGCCTGACCGTTGACGATGTGACAGCCGACAATGTGGTGAACGCCTCCGAGTCCGGCGGCAATGTCGCGATTACCGGTAAGGTGACCGGCGAGTTTAAGTCCGGCGATACCGTGACGCTCACCGTCAACGGCAAGGACTTTACTGGTACTGTGGATGCGGCCGGTAACTACTCGATTAATGTCCCCGGCGCTGATCTGGTCGCAGATAGCGATACCAAGATCGACGCAAGATTGTCGCCACCGATGCAGCCGGCAACACCGGCACCATTACCGCGACCAAGGATTACAGCGCAGATACCTCAGGCCCGGATAGCTCTACAACCACGCTTACCGTCAATGATGTAACTGCCGACAATATCGTTAATGCGGCAGAAGCCGGCAGCGTTGTTACTGTCACCGGTAAGGTCACTGGTGAATTCAAAGCCGGTGATACGGTGACCCTGACCGTTAACGGAAACAACTATCAAGGTAACGTCGATGCCAGCGGTAACTTTGCGATTTCCGTACCCGGCTCCGACCTCAAGAACGATGCCGATACCAAGATTGACGCTTCCATCAAAGCCACCGATCCGGCAGGCAACCAAGCTGACGTCACCACAATCAAAGACTATAACGTCGACATTTCCGGCCCGGATTCCTCCGGCACCACGCTGACCGTTGACGATGTCACCGCCGATAATGTGGTGAACGCGTCTGAATCCGGCGGCAATGTCGCGATTACCGGTAAGGTCACCGGCGAGTTTAAAGCCGGCGATACCGTCACTCTTACGGTTAACGGCAAGGACTTTACCGGCACCGTCGATGCATCCGGTAACTACTCTATCAGCGTGCCCGGCTCTGATTTAGTTGCTGATTCTGACACCAAAATCGACGCCAAGGTTGTTGCCACCGATGCAGCCGGCAACACCGGCACCATTACCGCGACCAAGGATTACAGCGCTGATACCACCGGCCCAGATAGCTCCGGCACTACCCTGACGGTTAACGATGTCACGGCTGATAACGTGGTGAATGCGTCTGAATCCGGCGGCAATGTTGCGATTACCGGTAAAGTGACCGGTGAGTTTAAAGCCGGCGATACCGTGACACTGACCGTCAACAGCAAGGACTTTACCGGCACAGTGGATGCGGCCGGTAACTACTCGATTAATGTCCCCGCTCTGACCTGGTCGCAGATAGCGACACCAAAATCGACGCCAAGATTGTCGCCACCGATGCAGCCGGCAATACCGGCACCATCACAACGACCAAAGATTACAGCGCCGATACCACCGGCCCGGATAGCTCCGGCACTACCCTGACGGTTAACGATGTCACGGCTGATAACGTGGTGAATGCGTCTGAATCCGGCGGCAATGTCGCGATCACCGGTAAGGTGACCGGCGAGTTTAAGTCCGGCGATACCGTCACCCTAACGGTCAACGACAAGAACTTTACCGGTACGGTTGATGCGGCCGGTAACTACTCGATTAATGTCCCCGGCGCTGATCTGGTTGCTGACGCTGATACCAAGATTGACGCCAAGATTGTCGCCACCGATGCAGCCGGCAATACCGGCACCATCACCACCACCAAAGATTACAGCGCAGATACATCCGGCCCGGATAGCTCCGGCACTACCCTGACCGTCAACGATGTCACCGCCGATAACGTGGTCAACGCTTCAGAATCCGGCGGCAATGTTGCGATTACCGGTAAGGTGACCGGCGAGTTTAAAGCTGGCGATACGGTCACGCTGACCGTAAACAACAAAGAATTTACCGGTACGGTGGATGCAGCCGGTAACTACTCCATTAACGTACCTGCTCTGATTTAGTTTCTGATTCCGATACCAAAATCGACGCCAAGATTGTCGCCACAGATGCAGCCGGCAATACCGGCACCATTACCGCGACCAAGGATTACAGCGCCGACACCACCGGCCCGGATTCCTCCGGCACAACCCTGACGGTTAACGATGTCACGGCCGACAACGTGGTGAACGCCTCCGAGTCCGGCGGCAATATCGCCATTACCGGTAAGGTCACCGGTGAGTTTAAAGCTGGCGATACGGTGACGCTGACCGTAAACAACAAAGACTTTACGGGTACGGTTGATGCTGCGGGTAACTACTCGATTAACGTACCTGGCGCTGATCTGGTCGCAGATAGCGATACGAAGATCGACGCCAAGATTGTTGCCACCGATGCAGCCGGCAATACCGGCACCATCACAACGACCAAAGATTACAGCGCAGATACCACCGGTCCGGATAGCTCGGGCACCACCCTGACGGTTAACGATGTCACGGCCGACAACGTGGTCAATGCGTCCGAGTCCGGCGGCAATGTCGCGATCACCGGTAAGGTGACCGGCGAGTTTAAAGCCGGCGATACGGTGACGCTGACCGTAAACAACAAAGACTTCACCGGCTCGGTTGATGCATCCGGTAACTACTCTATCAGCGTGCCCGGTGCTGATCTGGTGGCCGATTCCGATACAAAAATAGATGCCAAGATTGTTGCCACCGATGCAGCCGGCAATACCGGCACCATTACCGCAACCAAGGATTACAGCGCCGATACCACCGGCCCGGATTCTTCCGGCACTACCCTGACCGTTAACGATGTGACAGCCGACAATGTGGTGAACGCCTCCGAGTCCGGCAGCAATGTTGCAATCACCGGTAAGGTGACCGGTGAGTTTAAAGCTGGCGATACCGTCACTCTTACGGTTAACGGCAAGGACTTTACCGGTACGGTTGATGCGGCCGGTAACTACTCCATCAGTGTCCCCGGCTCTGATCTGCTCGCCGATAGCGATACCAAGATAGATGCCAAGATTGTTGCCACCGATGCAGCCGGCAATACCGGCACCATCACCGCGACCAAAGATTACAGCGCAGATACCACCGGCCCGGATTCAACCGGCACTACCCTGACCGTTAACGATGTCACGGCCGATAACGTGGTGAATGCCTCCGAGTCCGGCGGCAATGTTGCCATTACCGGTAAGGTCACCGGCGAGTTTAAGTCCGGCGATACCGTCACCCTGACGGTCAACGGCAAGGACTTCACCGGCACCGTGGATGCATCGGGTAACTACTCGATTAATGTCCCAGGATCAGATTTAGTTGCTGATTCCGATACAAAAATAGATGCCAAGATTGTTGCCACCGATGCAGCCGGCAATACCGGCACCATTACCGCGACCAAAGATTACAGCGCAGATACCACCGGCCCGGATTCCTCCGGCACTACCCTGACCGTTGACGATGTCACCGCCGATAATGTGGTGAATGCCTCCGAGTCCGGCGGCAATGTCGCGGTTACCGGTAAGGTGACCGGCGAGTTTAAAGCCGGCGATACCGTCACTCTTACGGTTAACGGCAAGGACTTTACCGGTACGGTTGATGCATCCGGCAACTACTCCATCAATGTCCCAGGCGCTGATCTGGTGGCTGACGCCGACACCAAAATCGACGCCAAGATTGTTGCCACCGATGCAGCCGGCAATACCGGCACTATCACGGCGACCAAGGATTACAGCGCCGATACCACCGGCCCGGATTCCTCCGGCACTACCCTGATCGTGGATGATGTGACGGCCGATAACGTGGTGAATGCCTCCGAGTCCGGCGGCAATGTTGCCATTACCGGTAAAGTGACCGGTGAGTTTAAATCTGGGGATACCGTGACGCTCACGGTTAACGGCAAGGACTTCACTGGCACCGTCGATGCATCCGGTAACTACTCTATCAGCGTGCCCGGTGCTGATCTGGTGGCCGATTCCGATACAAAAATAGATGCCAAGATTGTTGCCACCGATGCAGCCGGCAATACCGGCACCATTACCGCAACCAAGGATTACAGCGCCGATACCACCGGCCCGGATTCAACCGGCACTACCCTGACCGTTAACGATGTCACCGCTGATAATGTGGTAAATGCTTCCGAGTCCGGCGGCAATGTTGCCATTACCGGTAAGGTCACCGGCGAGTTTAAAGCTGGCGATACGGTGACGCTCACCGTAAACAACAAGGAGTTTACCGGTACGGTGGATGCGGCCGGTAACTACTCGATCAATGTGCCCGGCGCTGATCTGGTCGCCGATAGCGATACCAAAATCGACGCTAAGATTGTTGCCACCGATGCAGCCGGCAATACCGGCACCATTACGACGACTAAAGATTACAGCGCCGACACCACCGGCCCGGATAGCTCCGGCACCACCCTGACCGTTGACGATGTGACGGCTGATAACGTGGTGAATGCCTCTGAGTCCGGCGGCAATGTCGCGATCACCGGTAAGGTGACCGGCGAGTTTAAAGCCGGCGATACGGTGACCCTGACGGTTAACAACAAAGACTTCACCGGCACCGTGGATGCGGCGGGTAACTACTCGATTAATGTCCCCGGCGCTGATCTGGTCGCAGATAGCGATACCAAGATCGACGCAAGATTGTCGCCACCGATGCAGCCGGCAATACCGGCACCATCACCACCACCAAAGATTACAGCGCAGATACATCCGGCCCGGATAGCTCCGGCACTACCCTGACCGTCAACGATGTCACCGCCGATAACGTGGTGAATGCCTCCGAGTCCGGCGGCGATGTTGCCATTACCGGTAAGGTCACCGGCGAGTTTAAGTCTGGCGATACCGTCACGCTGACCGTAAACAACAAAGACTTTACTGGCACCGTCGATGCGGCCGGTAACTACTCGATTAACGTACCCGGCGCTGATCTGGTTGCAGATAGCGATGCCAAGATCGACGCCAAGATTGTTGCCACTGATGCAGCCGGCAACACCGGTACCATTACCGCGACCAAGGATTACAGCGCTGATACCACCGGCCCTGATGGCTCTACAACCACGCTTACCGTCAATGATGTAACTGCCGACAATATCGTTAATGCGGCAGAAGCCGGCAGCGTTGTTACTGTCACCGGTAAGGCTACTGGTGAATTTAAAGCCGGCGATACAGTGACCCTGACCGTTAACGGAAACAACTATCAAGGCAACGTCGATGCCAGCGGTAACTTTGCGATTTCCGTGCCCGGCACCGACCTCAAGAACGATGCCGATACCAAGATTGACGCTTCCATCAAAGCCACAGATCCGGCTGGCAACCAAGCTGACGTCACCACAACCAAAGACTATAACGTCGACATTTCCGGCCCAGATAGCTCCGGGACTACGCTGACGGTTGACGATGTCACGGCCGATAACGTGGTCAACGCTTCAGAGTCCGGCGGCAATGTTGCCATTACCGGTAAGGTCACCGGCGAGTTTAAAGCTGGCGACACCGTCACTCTTACGGTTAACGGCAAGGACTTCACTGGCAACGTCGATGCATCCGGTAACTACTCGATTAATGTCCCAGGCTCAGATTTAGTCGCTGATTCCGATACCAAAATTGACGCCAAGATTGTTGCCACTGATGCAGCCGGCAATACCGGCACCATTACGACGACTAAAGATTACAGCGCCGACACAACCGGCCCGGATAGCTCCGGCACTACCCTGACCGTTGACGATGTGACAGCCGACAATGTGGTCAATGCCTCCGAGTCCGGCGGCAATGTGGCCATTACCGGTAAGGTGACCGGTGAGTTTAAGTCCGGCGATACGGTGACGCTGACGGTAAACAACAAAGACTTCACCGGCACGGTGGATGCAGCGGGCAACTACTCGATTAATGTCCCCGGCGCTGATTTGGTCGCTGATAGCGATACCAAAATCGACGCAAGATTGTCGCCACCGATGCAGCCGGTAATACCGGCACCATTACCGCGACCAAGGATTACAGCGCAGATACCACTGGCCCGGATTCCTCCGGCACCACGCTGACCGTTGACGATGTCACGGCCGACAATGTGGTGAATGCCTCCGAGTCCGGCGGTAATGTTGCCATTACCGGTAAGGTGACCGGCGAGTTTAAAGCCGGTGATACGGTGACGCTCACCGTAAACAACAAAGACTTTAGCGGCACAGTGGATGCGTCTGGTAACTACTCGATTAACGTACCTGGCGCTGATCTGGTCGCAGATAGCGATACCAAAATTGACGCCAAGATTGTTGCCACTGATGCAGCCAGCAATACCGGCACTATCACCACCACCAAGGATTACAGCGCTGATACCACCGGCCCGGATTCCTCCGGCACTACCCTGACCGTAGATGATGTCACCGCTGATAATGTGGTAAATGCTTCCGAGTCCGGCGGCAATGTTGCCATTACCGGTAAGGTCACCGGCGAGTTTAAAGCTGGCGATACGGTGACGCTCACCGTAAACAACAAGGAGTTTACCGGTACGGTGGATGCGGCCGGTAACTACTCGATCAATGTGCCCGGCGCTGATCTGGTCGCCGATAGCGATACCAAGATAGATGCCAAGGTTGTCGCCACTGATGCAGCCGGCAACACCGGCACCATCACCACCACCAAAGATTACAGCGCAGATACCACCGGCCCGGATTCCTCCGGCACCACCCTGACGGTTGACGATGTCACGGCCGATAACGTGGTGAACGCCTCCGAGTCCGGCGGCAATGTCGCGATCACCGGTAAGGTAACCGGTGAATTTAAGTCTGGCGACACCGTCACTCTCACGGTTAACGGTAAGGACTTTACCGGTACGGTTGATGCGGCCGGTAACTACTCCATCAGTGTCCCCGGCTCAGATTTAGTTGCTGATTCTGACACCAAAATCGACGCAAGATTGTTGCCACCGATGCAGCCGGCAATACCGGCACCATTACCGCAACCAAGGATTACAGCGCTGATACCACTGACCCAGATTCCTCTGGCACCACTTTGACCGTAGATGATGTCACCGCCGATAACGTGGTCAACGCTTCAGAATCCGGCGGCAATGTGGCAATCACCGGTAAGGTTACGGGTGAGTTTAAAGCTGGCGATACCGTCACCCTCACCGTAAACAACAAAGACTTCACCGGCACGGTTGATACGGCGGGTAACTACTCGATCAATGTGCCCGGCGCTGATCTGGTCGCAGATGGCGATACGAAGATCGACGCCAAAATTGTTGCCACCGATGCGGCGGGCAATACCGGCACCATTACCGCCACCAAGGATTACAGCGCAGATACCACCGGCCCGGATTCCTCCGGCACCACCCTGACCGTAGATGATGTCACCGCTGATAATGTGGTAAATGCTTCCGAGTCCGGCGGCAATGTTGCGATCACCGGTAAGGTTACGGGTGAGTTTAAAGCTGGCGATACCGTCACTCTTACGGTTAACGGCAAGGACTTTACCGGTACGGTTGATGCGGCCGGCAACTACTCCATCAATGTCCCAGGCGCTGATCTGGTTGCTGATAGCGATACGAAGATCGACGCAAGATTGTCGCCACCGATGCTGCCGGTAATACCGGCACCATCACAACGACCAAAGATTACAGCGCAGATACCACCGGCCTGATGGCTCTACAACCACGCTTACCGTCAATGATGTAACTGCCGACAATATCGTTAATGCGGCAGAAGCCGGCAGTGTTGTTACTGTCACCGGTAAGGTTACTGGTGAATTTAAAGCCGGTGATACGGTGACCCTGACCGTTAACGGAAACAACTATCAAGGCAACGTCGATGCCAGCGGTAACTTTGCGATTTCCTTGCCCGGCTCCGACCTCAAGAACGATGCCGACACCAAGATTGATGCCTCTATCAAAGCCACAGATCCGGCTGGCAACCAAGCTGACGTCACCACAACCAAAGACTATAACGTCGACATTTCCGGTCCGGATTCCTCCGGCACTACCCTGACCGTTGACGATGTCACGGCCGATAACGTGGTGAATGCGTCCGAGTCCGGCAGCAATGTGGCCATTACCGGTAAGGTCACCGGCGAGTTTAAAGCTGGCGATACCGTGACGCTCTCCGTTAACGGTAAGGACTTCACTGGCAACGTCGATGCATCCGGTAACTACTCCATCAGTGTCCCCGGCTCAGATTTAGTTGCTGATGCCGACACCAAAATCGACGCCAAGATTGTTGCCACCGATGCAGCCGGCAACACTGGCACCATTACTGCGACCAAGGATTACAGCGCCGATACCACCGGCCCGAATTCATCCGGCACCACCCTGACGGTTGACGATGTGACGGCCGACAATGTGGTGAACGCCTCCGAGTCCGGCGGCAATGTCGCTATTACCGGTAAGGTGACCGGCGAGTTTAAATCTGGCGATACCGTCACGCTCACCGTAAACAACAAAGACTTCACCGGCACCGTCGATGCATCCGGTAACTACTCCATCAATGTCCCCGGCTCAGATTTAGTTGCTGATTCTGACACCAAAATCGACGCTAAGATTGTCGCCACCGATGCAGCCGGCAATACCGGCACCATCACCGCGACCAAGGATTACAGCGCAGACACCACCGGCCCGGATAGCTCCGGCACTACCCTGACCGTTGACGATGTCACGGCCGATAATGTGGTGAATGCCTCCGAATCCGGCGGTAATGTCGCGGTTACCGGTAAGGTCACCGGCGAGTTTAAAGTTGGCGATACCGTCACGCTGACCGTAAACAACAAAGACTTCACCGGCACCGTGGATGCATCCGGTAACTACTCGATTAATGTCCCAGGGTCTGATCTGGTTGCCGATAGCGATACCAAGATCGACGCCAAGATTGTGGCCACCGACGATGCGGGCAATACCGGCACCATTACCGCCACCAAAGACTACAGCGCAGATACATCCGGCCCGGATAGCTCCGGCACTACCCTGACCGTCAACGATGTCACGGCCGATAACGTGGTGAACGCGTCTGAATCCGGCGGCAATGTTGCGATTACCGGTAAGGTCACCGGCGAGTATAAAGCCGGCGACACCGTGACACTGACCGTAAACAACAAAGACTTCACCGGCACGGTTGATGCGGCCGGTAACTACTCCATCAATGTTCCCGGCTCAGATTTAGTTGCTGATTCTGACACCAAAATCGACGCCAGGGTTGTCGCCACCGATGCGGCCGGTAATACCGGCACTATCACCGCAACCAAAGATTACAGCGCAGATACCACCAGCCCGGATGGCTCTACAACCACGCTTACCGTTGATGATGTCACCGCCGATAATGTGGTCAATGCCTCCGAGTCCGGCGGCAATGTTGCCATTACCGGTAAAGTGACCGGTGAGTTTAAATCTGGGGATACCGTGACGCTCACGGTTAACGGCAAGGACTTCACTGGCACCGTTGATGCATCTGGTAACTACTCCATCAATGTCCCCGGATCTGATTTGGTCGCAGATAGCGATACCAAGATAGATGCCAAGATTGTTGCCACCGATGCAGCCGGCAACACTGGCACCATTACTGCGACCAAGGATTACAGCGCCGATACCACCGGCCCGAATTCATCCGGCACCACCCTGACGGTTGACGATGTGACGGCCGACAATGTGGTGAACGCCTCCGAGTCCGGCGGCAATGTGGCAATTACCGGTAAAGTGACCGGTGAGTTTAAGTACGGTGATACCGTCACCCTCACCGTAAACAACAAAGACTTCACCGGCACCGTGGATGCGGCGGGTAACTACTCCATTAACGTACCTGGCTCGGACCTGGTCGCAGATAGCGACACCAAAATCGACGCCAAGATTGTGGCCACCGACGATGCGGGCAATACCGGCACCATTACCGCCACCAAAGACTACAGCGCAGATACCACCGGCCTGATGGCTCTACAACCACGCTTACCGTCAACGATGTGACCGCCGACAATATCGTTAATGCGGCAGAAGCTGGCAGCGTTGTTACTGTCACGGGTAAGGTTAGTGGTGAATTTAAAGCCGGTGATACGGTGACGCTGACCGTTAACGGAAACAACTATCAAGGCAACGTCGATGCCAGCGGTAACTTTGCGATTTCCGTGCCCGGCACCGACCTCAAGAACGATGCCGATACCAAGATTGACGCTTCCATCAAAGCCACCGATCCGGCTGGCAATCAGGCAGATGTCACAGCTTCGAAAAACTACTCCGTCGATATAACTGCAGATGCGGATGATAACCTGACTATTCAGGTGAAGCCGGTATTCAGCAACACTTTAGGCGGTGGAGAAGCCGGTAACGACATCATTTATGGTGGTGAAGGCAGCGATACCGCATACGGTGGCGGGGGTGATGATGATATTACCGTCGGTGCCGGCGACATTGCTTTTGGTGGAGCCGGAGACGACGAGTTCTTCGTTGATGCCAGCCTGAGCGGGAATTCTGATATTTCCATCACCGGAGGGGAAACCGAGGAAGAAGCGACAACAGATACGGTTAACAACCCGGGTGGACGTACCGGTGATACGCTCGATCTCAGTGGTTTGAAGGACGTTGACATCAGCTATGACAAAACAGACGTCACTTGGGATGGCACTAAATCTGAGAGCGGAACGGTTACCTACACCAATGATAACGGTGAAACCGTCACCATTAATTTCTCTGAAATTGAAAACATCCTGACCGGCCCAACATCCAATGTTACGCCAGTGAAAGACGTTCCGGATGTCAGTCGCCCTGAAGGTATCAGCATTGAAAGCGGCGAAACCGTTGAAGGAAGCAGCCACAATGGTTGGACAACCACGACAGTCAACATAAACGGTACGCCGTACGTTGTATCCACTACGTGGTCTACCAACGGTGTAGTCGTCATCTCGAAGGTCAACAACGACGGAAGTCTTACTGAAACCGACCGGATTACGTACAACTACAGAACCGGGAAAGTAACCAGCTCTTCCGGCGGAGATCTTACTCAGGAATTTGCTGATGCCGGTGTCAGTTCCCGGGCGTTAGGGCATGGCCTGACCCAGTCCAATATTTCTGATATCGACGGTCAGCCAACCCTTTTCATCACTTCTCAAAACTCGGGTTCACTGAGTGCCTGGAAGATCTCCGATGATGGCCAATTGTCACTCAACGGCGGCCTTTCTAACTTTGGCAGCTCTCAATCGGGAATCCGGGGCGGCATCATTCGTGAGAATGTGACTTTTGAGGGCGATGATGGCACTGAATACATCTATGTGGCTCGTACACAAACAGATCGAATCGACACGCTTACCTACAACCCTTCAACTGGTAACATCGCTGAGACCGGCACAACGACCTCTTCAGGTGACGGTGTTTCCAGTGTCGATGTGATTCGCGTTGGCGACAAAGCTTATCTCGCATCAGGGGCGAAAGATGGTATCAGCCTTTACGAGATAAACACCGCGAATGGCAATCTCACTCACATTGAGAGCATTTCACCAGTGTCAGGTGTGGGCTCAGATGCAAGTGTGACCTTCTATACCAACAGTGATGGCGCCACGTATGCTGTTTACTCCAATACTGGAAGCGAAACATCATACCTATACAAAGTTGAAGCCAGTGGACTGACTCTGACCGATACGGTTACCGGTGGCGCAGGAAACTACTTCACTTCTGCCGGCTATATCGATGGCGAGCCGGTTTTTATCACCCGCAATGCGGAAGATGGTGTTGATGTTTATACCATTGATGGAAATGGTGACTTCCAGTTCCAGACGACGGCAACGGGCTTTGATAATGACCGCACGCCTCCGGTTGTTGTTCAGACTGAGGACGGTAAACACTGGCTGGTTGACGCAGATGGTCAAAAAGCGTCTGTTGCCCTGAACGTTTCTGACCATGGTGTTGAAGGCACCTCGGTGCTGACACCATTGACACCTCCTACGCCGGCGATACCGAATCAGACCGCATCGACAACAATGACGCCGCGGGTGATTCCAACGATGACTTTGTTGCTGCCGAAGGTGGTGATGACAACATCAGTTCCGGCGAAGGCAAGGACACGGTTCTGGCCGGAAGCGGAAATGACACCGTGCATGGTGGCAAGGGCGATGACCTTATCATTGGTGACGGTTCTGAATCGATTGAAGTAGAAAGCGGAACATCTGTATCAAGCGGAACCGGCGGATACTACACCAACACCGTTACCATTGATGGTACTCCTTATGTGATTTCCACGTCCGGAGGCTGGAGTGGCTTACTCACAATTTCTAAGGTTAACAATGATGGATCTTTGACAGAGACAGATCGCATCACTTATGACCATAAAGCCGGTACTGTAGTCAGCACATCAGGAGGCGATCTCACACAGGCACTTCAGGATGCGAACATTCCGCTCAAATCTATGGGAGCCAAACTTTCCCAATCCAATGTGAGTGGAATTGACGGTCAGGAAACTCTGTTCCTGACCTCTCAGAATACCGGCTCTATTACAACTTGGGCGATCTCTTCTGATGGCAAGCTAACCCTGGAAGGAGGAGCGCACTTTGGCAGCTCTCAACCTGGAATCCGAGGTGGCATCGTCAGAGAAAATGTCACCTATGAGTCTTCTGACGGTGATATTTATGTTTACGCGACCCGCCCACAAAATGACCGCATTGATAAACTGGCCTATGACCCGGCTACCGGCGCGCTGACTGAGACTGGCGAATCAATCGCAGCCGGACGGTATGTATCAGCACTGGATATTGCCGAAGTAAACGGCAAAACATATCTGGTATCCAGTTCCCGGGAGGGGCTGGATCTTTATGAAATCAATCCGACAACCGGCGCCATGACACTGGCTCAGCACATCGATTCTCCGGTGTCAGATTCTCCGGCAGTAAGCGGCGTCGAGTTCTACACCACATCTGACGGTAAAACCTACGCGATATTTATTCAGTCCGGTGAATCTCACATCTACGAAGTAAACGAAAACGGCGGTCTGACACATACGGACTCTGTTTCTGGTGGCGCAAGCGCCAATTATGTCTACTTCTCTACGGCAGGTTACATCGACGGCGAGCCAGTTTACGTTGCAGCAAATGAAACCGCCGGCGTCGATCTTTACACAATCAGTGGAAATGGGGATTTTGTCCATCAGGGCACTGTCACCGGCATTGAAAATGACACCTCGCCACCGGTTATCGTCCAGACCCAGGACGGAAGCTACTGGCTGGTTGACGCTGACGGAAACCGATCGTCTGTTTCGATGTCCGTTTCAGAAGACGGCGACGATATTCTCTTTGGCGATGAAGGCAATGACGAAATTCATGGTCAGGGTGGAGACGACATTCTTTCCGGTGGTGCTGGTGATGATTATCTCTCAGGCGGAGACGGCAACGATACGCTGATCGGTGACGATGTTGCGATCACCGGTACAACGCTATCCGGCGTTGATTCAGATGCAGTGACGGTTAAAGTCACATACAGCGACGGCACCAATGAGATCGTCGTTGATGCCGTCAAAAACTCGGGCGGTGACTGGATTGTCCCGAATGTCGATATCAGCTCACTCAATGACGGTACTATCACGGCGACCGTTCTGGTCACTGACCATGTAGGCAATACAGCGACATCGACAGATACCTTCACGCTGGATACAACCCCGCCTACAACCGGTGACGGTAAGAACAGTATCAGCGTTGACTCCGGCGTAACGGGTGCCGCAAGCGCGACAGAGGGTGAGAACCTTTTCACTCTGAACCAGGTATTCTCACAGGCAACAACCGGAATCGGAGGAAACGGTAGTCCGGTAGGTTACTCCTTCACAGTATCCGGCAACGCAATGTCTTTCACTGTGCAGGACAATGACAGCCTGCTGGAAGACAACACCGGCTCTAATGCTTCAGCGGGCAGTCAGTCAAAAGATCTGACAGCACAAAGCCTGTCTGCGCCATTTGGTAACCATGACCAAGGATCATATGTCCATGCCCGTGCGTATCAGGAAGTAAAAAATCTGACCACCGGTGAAACCGGCCGTATTTACCAGGTGCGAATTGAAAGCGCAGATTACGACCCGGCAACAGACGGTATGCCGGGTGGTACCACCTATTGGGCCTTCAGCAACGGATTCAAGGTTAATCCGGGTGACCAGATTGAACTGACCAGCACATTTAAGTCCGGTGGCAACGTCGAGTACACCGACCTGTATCGGGATGACAACGACGGTGTCATCAGTGCAGCAGAGCAGCGCGGCGTGCCGCTCAACGGCAAAATCGAAAGTGACGCGGAAGTTCTCTCAATAACGGTTTCCGATGCAAACGGCAAAACACACCATGTTTCCGCATCGGATATCACGGTCGCTACCGACGGCACGGTGACTGTTTCTCCGCAGGATCTTTCCGGCCTCTCAGACGGATCCCTTACCGTTGATATGCTGGTGAAAGATGCCAATGGTAATCGGGGAACAGTGTCTGACACGGTGTATAAAAACACCACCGCAGGCCAGGGAACTGTCACAGTCGATAACATTACATCTGACGACGTTATTAACGCATCAGAAAGCCAGCAAACTATCAAAGTAACCGGCTCTGCAAACGGAGGGGATGTCTCTGCCGGGGATACCGTTTCCGCCACGGTAAACGGCACCGAGTACACAACCACTGTCGGCAATGATGGCAGTTGGGAACTGAATATTGCTGGCAGCGATCTGGCCGCAGATACCAGCTTTGCAGTCAACGTCATCTCTACTGACTCCGCAGGGAACACTGTTACCAGCACAGCCGTCTCTGAACACACCACAGATCTGTCTGCACAATCCGGAACGGTGACTGTCAACAAGATCACCTCTGACGATGTTATCAACGCGGCGGAAAGCCAGCAGACCATTGCCGTTTCCGGTAAGGCAACCGGCGGCGATATCTCTGCCGGCGATACGGTCTCGATGACCATCAACGGAAAGAGCTACACCACCACGGTTGGCAGTGACGGCAACTGGAGTGTCAATGTATCCGGTGCGGATCTGGCAGCGGATACAAGCTTCACCATCAATGTCAGCTCATCCGATGATGCCGGCAACACCGTAACAAGCTCCGTGACCTCCACACACTCCGTGGATACGACCGCCACCAGCGCCCCTGTTATCACAAACATCACTGATGACTCTGCAGCCAGCGACTATTCCGAAGTAACAGTTCACGGTACAGGCGCAGAAGCCGGTAACACCATTCAGGTGTTTGATAAAGAAGATAACCTGATTGGCACAACTACGGTAAGCAGTGACGGCACCTGGGAATTGGGTATTGAAAACAATGTTCACCTGCCCCTGAACAGCAACGAATTCCTGGTTGCCCGTGAAACCGACAGCGCCGGAAATGTCAGTGCGGACTCCAATGAGGTGCACTACTGGCACGGCGACTGGGATAACGGAGAGACCGACGCGGGGGATCATTACACCTTCTTCGGTGCAGGCGACGATACACTGTCTATGACCGCAGAAGATGCTGATGGAAAATTGGTATTTGACGGTGGCGCAGGCAATGATACTGCGGTATTCGAAGAGTCTATCGATAAGTACAACATCTCGCGTAACGCTCAGGGAGAGGTTGAGGTCAAAGAAGCTGACGGCGACGTTTATACACTGCGCGATGTTGAAAACCTGGAGTTTGACTGGGACGTTATCAAGGTAAGCGACGTATTTAAGCCGACTGTCAGTATCACGGAAGACACCAACAACGACGGTACCATCAGTCAGTCAGAAGCTGACGGAAAAATTGATGTCACCGTTACACTTCCGGCTGGTGCCCAGGTTGGCGACACAATCACTCTCTCCGACGGTTCCGATACTCAAACCCATGTCATCACAACGGCGGATCTGGCCTCGGGTAAAATTAACCTCCAGGTTGACAGTGCCAGTGATGGAGAAACGGTCACGGTTGCAGCCACCCTGACAGATACCCACGGCAATGTTTCCGATTCAGGGTCAGACTCAAAGACTGTCGATCTGGCTGGTGAAGCCGGCACAGTGTCCGTCAACAAGATCACCTCTGACGATGTTATCAATGCGGCGGAAAGCAAACAGACCATTGCCGTTTCCGGTAAGGCAACCGGCGGCGATATCTCTGTCGGTGATACGGTCTCGATGACCATCAATGGCAAGTCTTACACCACCACCGTTGGCAGCGACGGCAACTGGAGTGTAAATGTTGCTGGCTCTGATTTGGCGGCGGATAACAGCTTTACTGTTAACGTTGCCTCGAGCGATGCAGCCGGCAACCCGGTCACAAGCTCGGCGACCTCAACGCATACTGTCGATACGTCTGCACAAGCCGGTACGGTGTCCGTCAACAAGATCACCTCTGACGATGTGATCAACGCGGCGGAAAGCCAGCAGACCATTGCGGTTTCCGGTAAGGCTACCGGCGGCGATATCTCTGTCGGGGATACCGTCTCCATGACCATCAACGGTAAGTCTTACACCGCCACCGTTGGCAGTAATGGCAACTGGAGTGTGAATGTTGCCGGATCTGATTTGGCGACGGATAACAGCTTTACCGTTAACGTTGCCTCGAGCGATGCAGCCGGCAACCCGGTCACCAGCTCAGTAACCTCCACGCATACTGTCGATACGTCTGCACAAGCCGGTACGGTGTCCGTCAACAAGATCACTTCTGACGATGTGATCAATGCGGCGGAAAGCAAGCAGACCATTGC
This sequence comes from Photobacterium sp. JCM 19050, assembly GCA_001310455.1. Taxonomy (GTDB): domain Bacteria; phylum Pseudomonadota; class Gammaproteobacteria; order Enterobacterales; family Vibrionaceae; genus Parasalinivibrio. Next base: position 2,862 of record BAXG01000054.1, on the reverse strand, counting down.
CGTTTCCGGTAAGGCAACCGGCGGCGATATCTCTGTCGGCGACACGGTCTCGATGACCATCAATGGCAAGTCTTACACCACCACCGTTGGCAGCAATGGCAACTGGAGCGTAAACGTTGCTGGCTCTGATTTGGCGGCGGATAACAGCTTTACGGTTAATGTTGCCTCGAGCGATTCAGCCGGCAACCCGGTCACCAGCTCGGCGACTTCAACGCATACTGTCGATACGTCAGCCAGCGCAACGATCACACTGGATGCCAATATCACCGCTGATGATGCAATCGACAGCACGGAAGCAGCGGGCAATATCGCCATCACCGGTCAAGTTTCCGGTGATGCGAAACAAGGCGACACCGTTACCATTTCGGTTAACAACACGAACTACACGGGTACAGTTAACGCCGATAAGTCGTTTAGCGTGTCAGTTCCGGGCTCTGCACTCGCGGCCGATAATGATCGTACTATTACGGCAAGCGTCACTGCCACCGACAGCGCTGGTAATAAGGTGACCGCAACAGACTCCGAAAGTTACTCGGCCTACGGAGCTAAAGTTGCCTCCATTGAGCATCTTCGTGATGGTGTCGAAGGGGGAACAAAGCCAGGCTGGACGCTTAACCTGGATAAAGCCACCGTTGAGGATACAACGGTAAAACTGCGCTTTGCGGATTCGCTGCACGATGTCACTCATGGCGAAGATTACTCTGGAAACGTAGTCGTGTATTCATTGTCCGGAACCAAGCTGGGTGAAGTAACACTGGACAGCTCCATCTACGACCAAGACTACCGAGCTAACATCACTGTGCCAGCCGGGCATGCAAGTGTACGCCTCTATGCCGAGACCCTGAATGACAACATCTATGAAGGTTCAGAAACCATAAAAATACATGGTGTGGTTTGGGGAAGCGGCACCGGATGGATCACATCCGAAGCAGCCCAAATTTCTGATGAAGCTGACAAGCCCCTCGTGCAGTCTGTCACCAGTGAAACAGTCAACGAAGGTGATGCGGCTGCGGTAACCATTACCCTGAATAAAGCTTCGACCTCAACCACCAAGGTGTGGGTAGATGCATACAGCGGCGGTGCCATTCAGGGCAGCGACTTCAACGGCAAAGACCTCTGGGTCAACTACGGCAGTGGCTGGACGAAAGCATCCGGCGACTTCAGTGCCGGCAACTGGCTCACCGTACCTGCCAACAAGACCTCCTTCCAGGTGCGCATGGCAACTACCGAAGACGGTATCTATGAAGGCAATGAGAACTTCACTATCCGCGCCAAGGCTGATGGCCAGTCTGTCATGAAATCAGGCAGAGTAACCATCGCGGATGACGAGGCTCTGCCTAAGGTTGCATCCATCGAACATCACCGTGACGGCGTTGAAGGCGGCACGTCACCGGGTTGGACGCTTAAGCTTAATAACCCCGCTGACACGGCAACGACAGTTCGGATTAACGTGACGGACAGTATCCATCAGGCTGATCACGGTACTGATTACTCCGGCCGCATGTATGTCTATAACCTGTCTGGCCAGAAGATTGGTGAGGTCGTACTGAACGGCTCCAATAACTATCAGGCTGACATCACTGTACCTGCCGGCCAGGCCGGAGTTCGCCTCTATGCACAAACCCTCAATGACAACGTCTATGAGGGCGATGAAACCATCAAAATCCGCGCCGCGGTATCCGGCCGACAAAACTGGGTAACATCAGAAGCGGCAGACATCACCGATGATGCCGACAAGCCGGTTGTGACATCAGTTTCCAATGTCACCGCCAATGAAGGCGATGCTGCTGCAGTCACCGTCACCCTGAACAAAGCCTCGACATCCACTACCAAGGTCTGGATAGACGGCCATAATGGCGATGCTATCCAGGGCAGTGATTTCAACGGCAAAGACCTCTGGGTCAACTACGGCAGCGGCTGGACCAAAGCCTCCGGCGACTTCACTTCCGGTAACTGGATTAACGTCCCTGCCAATAAAAAGTCCTTCCAGGTGCGCATGGCCACCAACGAAGACGGGACTTATGAAAGCAACGAATCCTTTACCATCCGGGCGCGGACAGAAAATCATTCTGCATTTAGATCCGGTATCGTAACCATCGCGGATGATGAAGCTGCACCTAAGGTCGCTTCTATCGAGCACTTGCGTGACGGTGTTGAAGGCGGCACCTCACCGGGTTGGACGCTCAAGCTTAATAACCCGGCTGACACGGCAACTAAAGTGAAGCTGCACTTCAATGATGCGGACCACCAAGCTGACCACGGTACTGATTACTCCGGCCGCGTGTATGTCTACAACCTCTCCGGCCAGAAGATTGGCGAAGTCGTACTGAACAGTGCGAACGGCTACAAGGCAGATATCACTGTGCCTGCCGGCCACTCTGGCGTACGCCTCTACGCCCAGACCCTCAATGACAACGTCTATGAGGGTGATGAGACTATCAAGATCCGCGCTGCCGTTTACGGCCGCCAGAATTGGGTGACATCAGAAGCCGCAGACATCACGGATGAGGCTGACAAGCCGGAAGTAACCTCCATCACCCGTCTGCAAGACGGTGTGGAAGGTGGTCAGTGGGCCGGATGGACACTGAATCTGGATAAAACATCCACATCCAACAACACCGTCACCATGCGTGTAAGCGACAGCCTGCATGAAGCCGACTTCGGCAAGGACTACACCGGTGTTTTCCATATCTACAACGGCAATACGCATATTGGCTCAGTCAACCTGAACAGCTCCAATGGCTGGAAGTCCAATTTCACCGTCCCGGCAGGTTTAAAGACACTGAGAGTCTTTGCCCAACCGAAAGACGATGCGACTTACGAGGGTAAAGAGAGCATCAAGTTCCAGGCCACTGCCAGCGG
>BAXG01000053.1 GCA_001310455.1 Photobacterium sp. JCM 19050 | reverse complement strand
TGAAGTGGATGCACTGAAACACTCCCGAAGGCGAGTTTGATTGGCTCTCATTCTGCGTTGCTGTTTTTTGATTTAGAGCCACTAGATCGTCAAAACAGCGCTTTGACTGACAGCCAATCAACTCTCGCTGAAAACTGCATCTTGAGGTGGCTTGGGTATACACCCTATATTGACGTCAGGCAGGTTGTAGGAAATGTGTCAGATTAGGATATCTTTTCTCAAATATTGACAGCAGACTGGATACCTCTAAGAACTTATCTTGGCACATTGGGGAGAGAAAACAGTGAAAGGACAGAGAATTGGATATATCCGGGTCAGTTCATTTGACCAGAACCCGGCTCGCCAGAAACCTCGATGACCTTCGTACCCTCGTCAGTGTCAACACCAACACACTTTGACCGTATTTCACCGATTTAGAATGCCCTTGCCAGACTTCCCATTTTCCGCCATTACACCATTAATGAATCCGCCCCGTTTGGCAGCGTTATCTGGTTAGTATGCTAGAAAGCATCCACCCACTATCATCAGACGCGGAGTTAGACAGTATTACTTCTGTGGCCTAATTCAGCCATAAAATGAAGAATGAACTTTTCGGGGAAATGTGCGCAATCCCCCGAATAGAGATATGCGGTGCAAATGCGAACCTGTGACAAAAACAATTTCTTCGTAGCCTATTGATTGCTAGGCTAGGCAATCGCGCAATTTTTCACCGCCATCAAGGATGAAGAAATGAAAGACGAAACGATTGCACTGCATCACGGCTACGAGACTGACCCAACCACCAAGTCTGTTGCTACACCTATTTACCAGACGGTTGCCTACGAATTTGACAATGCCCAGCATGGTGCTGACCTGTTTAACCTTGAAGTTCCCGGAAATATCTACACCCGTATCATGAACCCGACTAACGATGTATTGGAACAGCGCATGGCAGCGCTGGAAGGGGGCATTGCCTCACTGGTTGTCAGTGCAGGCAGCGCGGCAATTCACTATGCCATCATTACGCTGGCCAAATCTGGTGACAATATCGTCTCCACGCCGCAACTCTATGGTGGCACCTACACCCTCTTTGCACATATGTTGCCGGGTCTGGGAATCGACGTCCGGTTTGCCAAGGATGACAAAGCCGAGAGCATTGCTGAACTGATTGATGAAAACACCAAAGCGGTTTATTGCGAAAGTATCGGTAACCCGGCGGGTAATATTGTGGACATTGCTGCCTTTGCAGATGTCGCCCACCAGCATGGTGTACCTTTAATGGTCGACAACACCGTTGCAACACCGGTGCTGTGTAAACCTATCGAATTTGGTGCAGATATCGTGGTTCACTCACTCACCAAATATATCGGCGGCCACGGTACAACGCTCGGTGGTGTAATTGTCGACAGTGGCAAATTCCCCTGGGCAGAACACGCTGAGCGATTCCCTGAATTCAGCCAGCCTGAGCCGTCTTACCATGGTGTGGTTTATAACGATGCGTTTGGCCCCGCAGCATACATTGGCCGCGCCCGTACCGTTCCACTTCGCAATACAGGCTCAGCCCTTTCTCCTTTGAATGCCTTTATGCTGATGCAGGGGCTGGAAACCCTGCCTCTGCGTATGGAGAGACACACTGAGAACGCACTGAAAGTGGCAGAGTATCTCCAAAACCACGAAAAGGTCGCCTGGGTAAGTTATGCCGGCCTCGAAAACTCTCCTCACTATGAGCTTGCTAAGAAGTACATGGGCGGCAAGCCTTCGGCTATCCTTTCATTCGGTCTGAAGGACGGTTATGAGGCCGGTGTTCGCTTCTATGATGCACTAAAGATTTTCAAGCGGCTGGTAAACATTGGCGATGCCAAGTCTCTGGCTTGTCATCCGGCATCGACAACACACCGTCAGTTGACAGAGCAAGAACAGAAAGAAGCCGGTGTCTCCCCGGAAATGATTCGCCTGTCGGTAGGACTTGAGCACATTGACGACATTATGGAAGACCTAGATCAGGCTCTGAACGCCTGATGTCTTAACCAATCCAGTCATCCGCAATACAAAGATCTGATAACGCCCCGGTTTCGGGGCGTTTCATTGAAAAATTCACTGTCAGGCGATCACCCCCCAAAATCTTCGCTAACAGTGCTGTATCTGTCCGGAAACGCTTTGTTTCCGTCCATAGATTGTGAATTGCTTTATCCGTGGTTAACCTTTTAGAAACAATCCCACCAACATGGATGATGTCATGACACTGGAAGCCATCGACTACAATGCGCCGGATGCGGCTCAGCGTTTTGTTACCTCCCTCAGGGAAACCGGATTTGGAGTTTTGAAAAACCACCCTTTGCAACAGTCATTGGTGCAATCCATTTATGACAGCGCATACGCGTTTTTTAACAGCGATGAGAAAAATAATTACCGCTTTAATGTAGAAACCCAAGATGGCTTTTTTCCTTCTGAGGTTTCAGAAGTAGCAAAAGGCCACACGGTTAAAGACATCAAAGAGTATTTCCATTATTACCCCTGGGGTCAGTGTCCAGCGTCTCTGAAATCTGAACTCACCACATATTATGATGCAGCCGGTACGCTGGCTTCTGAGTTGCTTGGCTGGGTAGAGACGCATTCGCCGCAGGAAGTCGCGGCACGATACTCTCAGCCTCTTTCCTCGATGATCGATGGCAGCGACAAAACGCTCCTGCGCGTACTTCACTACCCGCCAATGACCGGGACTGAAGAGCCCGGAGCCATTCGTGCTGCCGCTCATGAAGATATCAATCTGCTGACTATCCTGCCTGCAGCGAACGAACCCGGCCTTCAGGTGAAATTAAAAGACGGTAACTGGAAAGACGTACCCTGCGACTTCGGAAACTTAATCATTAACATCGGGGATATGTTGCAGGAAACATCAGGTGGGTATTTCCCATCAACGACGCACCGGGTCGTTAACCCGGATGGTATGGACAAATCAAAATCGCGGATCTCACTTCCCTTATTCCTTCACCCGAAACCGGACGTCGTGTTGTCAAAAAGGCACACTGCCCATTCGTATCTGATGGAGCGATTACGCGAATTGGGTGTGATTTAAGCTACCGTTAAAGGCAGATAAAACGGGAATTTACACTGTAAAAGGTAGACAGCTGTTCCCTATCTGTCGGTACTAAACATCCAGCGCTTTTACTGCGATGCTGCCAAGATGAGAACGCAGCATCGCCAGTACATGATCCCGGCTGATATTAAGCTCTTCAACGATTTTATCTACCGCATCCCGCGTGAGATCCCCTGAGTTCGCTTTTTGCTTGAAATACTCTATTTCTGAGTCATAGCGGTGCAGCTTATCGATCTTTGATTCCAGCATTTCATCCAGTTCAATGATGATTTTCATATCTGCCTCCATGCTCAAATGCATATTTGTTCTTCTCCCACCCATGGAAGACAAATATGCACTCAATTTCGTTTCAAAGATTCTGTTTTTACAACGACTATTCATACATGAGCTTATATTTTCAACAAAACTTTAACTGTACAAATAGTGAGAAAATTCTCCCTGTTTTCTTCATTTGTTGAACGAATATACCCAAACAACCTCTTCAGGTATTAATCACCGTGCTTTACTCGATTTTCACCTGTCTTTTGGTGATATACATGTAGGAGCCAACAGATATGAAAATCCGGATACCGACCTGGTTGATTGTCGCAACCGGTCTGGCACTGAATATTATTTCCGCCCTGATGACCAACTTTTACATTGATGAAGCGACTGAGGAAGTGAGTTTTCTCGGACAAGAACAGGTAGAAAACAACAAACGCATCTCTCTTATCTGGCAACAGGTAGAAACCATTGAAAGGAAGAGAGAAAATCTATTGCTGCTGTTTTCAAACAAAAACATACCGGAGAGTGTCATAACACAAACCCGGACTCACCTGGAAAAGTGGCTCCAACAGGATATACCGACGCTCAGCTTGGTAAACCTGCCGCAGGTAATGGAAACGATTGACGGCAGTCAGGCACTACGAAGGGAAGAAATTAACGGAATATACCTTGCCAATATAGCATTGGCCGAAAAGCAGACCGCCCAGATGAAAGAGCTGGCATCCCTGAGAAACCTTTCACTGTTTCTCCAACTCATTGGCCTGTGCCTTATTCTTGCCCGCGATTTGAACCGGAAATAAAAAACCCCCAATGCCATAGCTATTGGGGGTCAAGTCATTATCCAGAGTACAAACTTATCTCACGCTGGCTCAGGCTCCTGCCACAGCCACATTGCGCTTCCGCAGTTTGATCCGGCTTTGTGCCAGAATAACACCGCTCAACACCATGCCGCCGCCAAAAAGATGATAAACCGTCAGGTGTTCATCCAGCAGCGCAGCAGCCATACCGGCTGTTATCAGCGGCATCAGGTTCATAAACATCGCCGCGCGGCTGGCACCGAGAACACTGATAGCCTGCATCCAGCACCAGGGAGCAATCACCGAGGCAAAGACGGATGCATAGGCAATTAGTCCCCAAGCTTCTGTCGGGATAGCAATATCTCCCGACATCAACCACATAGGCATTAGGAACAACAATGCAAAGGCACCTTGCATATACACCGCCACCCACGTGCTCAGAGTCAGGTTCCAGCGTTTCAATAACACACAGTAAAGTGCGTAAACGATAGAAGCCAGAAGGATAAGGGCATCACCGGTTGAAATCCCCTGCTCTACCAGCATCAGTGGGTTTCCCTTGGTCAGCATCATGACAAGGCCACTTAACGAGATTACAGCCCCCACCAACGCATTCCAGGTTAACCGCTGCGCCAGCAACGGGACGCTGAACATGATGCTCAGCAACGGAATCAGCGCACTGACCAGTGTCATGTTTGTCGCAGTTGTCGACGTTGCAGCGTAGTAGCCCAGTGACTGGTTAAGTGCCATCCCTAAAAAGGCCAGTATCGCCAGTTTACCAAGCCAGGGTTTAATGTCTGCCCAGCGACGAATCACTACCGGCAGGCAAAATGGAGTCAACAACAAAATGGCGAAAAACCATCGGTAAAAAGACATCGCACCGGGGGCGATTACGTCGGCAGACAGCTTACTTACGACGGCGTTTCCTGCCAGATCGACACAGTGATCAGGCAAATAAGTAGTACATTCCTTCTCCGGGTAGTCTCACTCCGGCCGGGGATCCGACAGGATAAATTCATTGATTGCGTATTAATCATAAAAGCCGTTCAAGCATCGTCAGACGGCTTGGATACAGACAAGTTTGACACGTCAGTTTTGATAGATATATTTGTAATCGGACATCCTCTATCGTTTGTCGGACAATATTTATGGCACGTCGTTACACACCGATTTTTGATGAAGAAAACCCACCCGGAGAGATCTTTTTCGGCCATGAGGACTTTCTGCCAGGCGCTTCTACCCCGCCCCACAAACACAACTGGGGTCAGCTCCAATTTACCCGTGGCGGTATTATGGAGCTGGTGGCAGAACGCCAGCGGTTCCTGGCCCCGGCGCGCTACGCCATCTGGTACCCAAAGGCATCACCCACCAAAGTTATATGCGCCGCTCCGTCAGTTATTGTTCGATGAATATCGTAGAGCCCAGAGCGCTCGCATTGCCCGGAAGTGTGTGCCTGCTTGAGGTAACGCCATTGATGCACGCCATTATTGATGAGCTTCGGCTACGGATTATTTCCGTCCCGGAGACAGGCCGGGAACAGCGGCTTGCTGAAGTGCTTTTTGATGAGGTCGCCAACGCGACGATACAGAACCAGTTTCTGCCCACAACCAACGACAAACTGCTGGCCCCTATCATCCGGGCATTGCAACACAACCCCTCAGATCACCGTACACTGGCCCAGTGGGCTGATGAAATTCATACCACTGAGCGCACGCTGGCCCGGCATTTTAAAGACTCTGTCGGGTTTAGTTTCAGTGAGCTGAAACAACGCATCCGGTTTGTGCATGCCATTACGCTGCTGCGAAAAGGAAAGTCAGTAACCCATATCGCACTGGAGCTCGGATACCACCAGGCATCACCTTTTATCTCAATGTTCAAAAAGCACGCAGGCTGCACTCCGGATCAATACAGAAACAGACCCCAGCCATGACGCCGGACACATTCACAGGGCAAATACATTGCAGACATTTAGAAGGGGTACATAATTAAGGTAAGACGCTGATATTCTAGAATTACAGGGAACATTGATGCATCGTGAAACACAGGTCTTTTATTCTGTCTATGTGCGTAGTTTTAACGACAGTAACAATGATGGCATCGGTGACCTCGATGGCATCACCGCAAGGCTGGATTACCTCTCCTGGCTGGGTGTTGACGGCATCATCCTATCTCCAATATTTCTCTCCCCGCAAACTGATTTCGGTTTTGATGTCACCGACCTCGAAACCATACAGCCGGAACTTGGTGACTTTCCTGCCCTGAAAAAGCTGGTGGACAGCGCCCACAAGGCCGGTATCAAGGTTTTGATGGAGCTGGTTATCAACCACACTTCGGATCAACACCCGTGGTTCAGGCAAAGCCTGAAAGACAAAACCAACCCCAAAGCCGACTGGTATGTCTGGGCAGATGCAAAGCCCGACGGTACGCCGCCCAATAACTGGCAGTGTATTTTTGGCAGTTCAGCCTGGCGGTGGCACCCAAGCCGGGGGCAGTATTTCCTGCACAATACATTCAGCAACCAGCCTGACCTTAACTTCCACCATCCTGCCGTCCAGGATGCCGTGCTGGCAATGGTAGAGGGTTGGCTGAAACACGGTATTGACGGCTTCCGCATCGATTCCGTGAACCTGCTCTTACACGACGAAAAACTGCGCAGCAACCCGGCAAAACAATTACCGATGCAATCGGCAGAGCGGCGAGACCCGCGCAGCTACCAAAAGCAGCGTTACAATCTCTCCCGTCCGGACAACATTCATGTCCTGCGCAGGATCCGGGTGTTGTGCGACCAATATGGCGACAAAGTCTTGCTGGGATCGTTGAGCGATCCGGATCCCTTTCCGGTTATCGACAGTTATACCAGTGAAGGGGATGCGTTGGATGCTGCAAACCTCTTTGAGTCACTGAGCCTTTGCACCGATATGCAGGAAGCAGGCGACCACCTCAGCCGGTTTGAACATGCCGTACACCCGGGCATGGGATGCTGGAGTCTCAGCAATCATGATATTGCCCGCACCGTCAGCCGTTGGTCACAGGCAGGCAACCAGCCTGACGCCGCCCGGTTACTGATCGCTTTTCTTCTCTCCCTTCGTGGCATCCTGACGTTATACCAGGGGGAGGAGCTTGGGCTTTGTGAAGCAGAGGTGGATGAGAGCGCCCGGCAGGATAAACATGGCATACAAAGCGCGCCAGGCTACCACGGCCGTGACGGTTGCGTACCCCAATGCCTTGGCACCACGAGGCTGCGAACCTAGGTTCAGTGACGGTATTCCCTGGCTTCCGCCTTTTGAGCCTCACCGCCCATTTACCGTAGACAACCAGATTCGGGATCCCCAATCTGTACTGCATTTCAGCCGGGCATTTCTGGCCTGGAGAAAGGAGCAGCCGGCACTGCAAAGCGGCGGACAACGGATTCTGGCTTATAACCACGCCCTGATGGTGCTTGAACGCAGCCACCCTGATCAGACATTGATTTGTGCGTTCAACGCGTCGCCCGTTCCTGCAAGGGTACAACTGAACTTACCATCCGGGGCTTCGGGGTTTGACGCTCCACAAACCGGCGCGTCTGAGGCTGTGTTGGAAGGGGATGTACTTATGTTGGGCCCTGGCAAGCCTGGTTTGGCGTACCAGGGGCTGTTTAGTGCAGCTTAAGGGTTAACCACCAGCGAAAGATCTACCCCCCAACAACTGAGCGTTGGAAGGCCTGACCATTTTCATCAAACAGGTGGCAGTGTTCCGCAGGCAGTTCAACCGGACACCGGTCTCCGGCGCTGATTTTACTCTGCCCCTCCAGACGAACCACCAGCGGTTCGCTGCTCTGGGGGGTAGAGAAATACATCAGCGACTCGTTACCCAGTTGCTCGATAACCGCGACTTCAACGCCACCATCGACAAAGGCATCTTCCTCCCCGAGCCGGATATGCTCAGGACGGATACCAACGGTAACATGATCCCCCGCTTTGCAATCCTGGGTATTGGCACTTACCGTGATCACTTTTCCGCGGTGGAGCTGCACCTGCGAACTGTGAACACCCGGTTTAAGCAGGGTGCCGCTCAGGAAATTCATCTTGGGCGATCCGATAAATCCGGCCACAAAGGTATTCGCCGGGTGGTTGTAGAGATCCAGCGGAGACCCGACCTGTTCAACCCGGCCAGCATCCAGAACCACGATTTTCGTTGCCAGGGTCATCGCCTCTACCTGATCGTGTGTCACGTAGATCATGGTCACGCCGAGCCGCTTGTGCAGTTTGGCAATTTCCATCCGCATCTGAACCCGCAACGCTGCATCCAGGTTGGAAAGCGGTTCATCAAACAGGAACACCCGGGGCTCTCGGACAATAGCGCGGCCTATCGCTACACGCTGCCGCTGTCCGCCGGAAAGCTCCTTAGGTTTGCGTTCCAGCAAATGGTCAAGCTGCAGGATTTTAGCCGTCTCATTCACCCGGCTCTCAACCGTATCCTGCGCGGTTTCAGCAAGACGAAGGCCGAAAGCCATGTTTTCAAAAACCGTCATATGCGGGTAAAGCGCATAGGACTGGAATACCATCCCTATACCCCGATCTGGCGGCGGCAGGTCATTACAGACTTCACCGTTAATTGTCAGGATACCGTCGGTCACATCTTCCAACCCGGCGACAAGCCGCAGTAAAGTTGATTTACCGCAACCAGACGGGCCAACAAATACGACGAACTCACCGTGGTCAATATGCAGATCCACATCCTTGATGATATGAACCTTGCCAAACTTCTTGTTTACTTTATTCAGAATCACTTCTGCCATGCGCGGGTTCCTCCCTGCATAAAAAACCGGCCTGGTATGGTGGTAAGCGAAGCTTGTTCGCTGATACCAGGCCGGTAAAACCATGTCCTTCAAGGTATTGCCAGTCCCCGTCAGGCAAACTGACATCTACCTCTTCACTTGAAAGGTTCAAAGCAACAAAAACCGATTGCCCCTCGACTTCTCGAATAAAGCAATGCCACCATCAACAACTTTGGCGGAATGGAGCGAACCGCGAACCAGGGCCGGATACTGCTTACGCCACGGAAGAAAACGCCGGTAATGGGCCAGCATCGCATCGCTTTCTCCTTCCTGGGCATCCACTGCAAGCGGTAAATGGGCGTCAGGCACCGGCAACCAGGTGTCAGTATCACTGAACCCGGCGTTCACCCCGTCCCGGTACCAGGGCATTGGCGTGCGGCAGCCGTCCCGGCCTTTGTATTCCGGCCAGAATGGAATGCCGTATGGATCCTGGATCTTTTCAAACGGAATCTCCGCCTCTGGCAGCCCCAACTCTTCTCCCTGGTAAATGCACAGGCTTCCCCTCAGCGATGAGAGGAACGCCAGCATCACTTTCCCGTAAGCAAGTTGGTCTTCCTCTTCGGCTCCCCAGCGGGTGATAGCCCGCACCACATCATGGTTGGACAGCGCCCAGCACGGCCAACCATCACCTATCGCCTTCTCTATGCGGTCAATAACGGAGTACAGGTACCCCGGTTGACGGTAGATATTGAGCAGGTCAAAGGTGTAAGCCATATGCAACTTGTCATTGCCGGACGTATATTCCGCCATGATCTTGAGAGGGTCATCATCACCAATTTCACCGACCGTGGTAATGCTGTCGTACTCATCCAGCAGTGCCCTGAGCTTTTTCAGAAAGCCGATATTCTCAGGCTGGGACAAGTCATAGACATGCCTTTGCATCGAATAAGGGTTGGTGCTTGGTACACCCAGCGTTTTGTCTTCCCCGGTTGGTACGGGCGGATTATCCCGCAGTTGCCTGTCGTGGTAGTAGAAATTCACGGTATCCAGGCGGAAACCGTCTACACCGAGGTCAAGCCAGAACTGCACCACATCCAACAACGCATCCACCACATCCGGATTGTGGAAATTCAAATCCGGCTGGCTGGTCAGGAAGTTATGGAGGTAGTACTGCTGGCGCTGGCTCTCCCATTGCCAAGCGCAACCGCCGAATATCGACAGCCAGTTGTTAGGAGGTGAACCATCGGGGCGCGGATCCGCCCAGACATACCAGTCCGCTTTGGCGTTGGATCTATCCTTGCGGCTCTCCTTGAACCAGGGATGTTCATCAGAAGTGTGGCTTAGCACCTGATCAATCATCACTTTCATGCCGAGATCATGCGCGGTGTTAACCAGCGTCTTGAAATCGTCAAGGTTACCGAAAAGAGGATCCACATCTTTGTAGTCAGACACGTCGTACCCGAAATCTTTCATCGGGGAACAGAAAAAGGGGGACAGCCAGATAGCGTCAACACCCAGTGATGCCACATAGGGCAACTTCGCAGTGATCCCGGGCAAATCGCCCACGCCATCACCGCTGGCATCAAAATAGCTGCGGGGGTAAATCTGGTAAATTACGGCTCCGCGCCACCAATCGTTTTGGTTCATTGTTGCTTTCCTTTACGTTTCACTCATCATCCTTTGACTGCACCGGCAGTGAGACCCGACACAATCCTGCGCTGGAAAACCAGCACCATCACAATGAGCGGAACCGTCACTATCACCGAGGCGGCCATAATGGTTCCCCACGGTAATTCGTACTGGCCGGCCCCGGAAATCAGGGCGATGGCTACAGGCACGGTTCGCTGCTCATTGGTCAGGGTAAATGTCAGGGCAAAAAGGAACTCGTTCCACGCGGCGATAAAGCCAGAAGGCCGGTTGTCACCAGGGCTGGCCACAAAAGGGGCATCAACACTTTGGTGATAATTTGCCACGGAGAAGCGCCGTCGACGATCGCTGCTTCCTCGAGTTCCTCCGGTAACTGCTGCATAAAGGTTGTCAGTACCAGACCGTAAAAGGCAGGGTAAAAATCATGTACGCCAGAACCAGTCCGGGCATGGAGTTATAAAGCCCAAAAGCGCGGATAAGCTCAAAAAGACCGGACAACACCGCCACCTGTGGGAACATCGATACTCCGAGAATGGTTAACAGCACGATGTTGCGTCCCCGGAACTTGATTCGGCCAAGCGCGTAGGACGCCGTCACCCCAAGCAGAAGCGACAGCGCGACAACCGCGGTTGAAACCAACACAGAGTTAAAGAGGTTGCGTCCAAATGAGCTGCCCTCAAAGACCTGGGCGTAGTTGGTAAGATCAAAAATCACCGGAATATATTCCACGCTGAACAGCGCAGACCCGGATTTCAGTGATGTCAAAATGGCGTAGTAAAACGGGAACACTGAAAACAACACGATGACAGTGACCAAAAGCCAAAAACCCACTTTCAGATACCAGTTGCGGGGCATATCAGCGTCCTCCCTGTTCTAAGTTGTTGCGTCCGGCATACAGATACAGCACCGTCAACATCGCAACGATAAGGAACAGCAGCGTTGAGGCCGCAGAGCCGTAACCCACATCCTGGAAATCCACCAGGTTCTGCCTTGCATACACAGACATCGACATCGTGTCTTCGTTGCTTGGCGTCAGCACGTAGATAAGGTCAAACACCCTCAGGGCATCCAGCGCGCGGAACACCACAGCGACCATGATGGCGGGTGTGATTAACGGCAGCGTCACCTTGAAGAAAACCCGGACTGGTGGATACCGTCTATTTTCGCTGCCTCATAGCAGTCAGATGGCAACATCTGCAACGCCGCAAGCACCAGGAGCGCCATAAACGGTGTGGTTTTCCACACATCCACGGCGATAACCACATTGAGTGCCAGGTCGGAATCCGCGGTCCAGGCAATCGGAGCGGCAATGAACCCCAGTTTCATCAAGAGGTCATTGATCATTCCGAACTGATCGTGAAGCATCCAGCCCCACATCTTGGCTGACACGATCGTCGGAATCGCCCAGGGCACCAAAACTGCGGCACGTACAATACCCTGCCCCTTGAACTTGGTATTGAGAACCAGCGCGACAACGACACCGAGAATGGTTTCCAGCGAGACAGAAATCACCGTGAAATACACAGTGTTCCAGACAGACAACCACCAGGCCGGGTCCGTCAGGATCCCGTACCATTCACCGTCGTCGTAATACAGGTAATTATCGAAACCGATAAACGACGCATCACCGGAGCCGTCAAGGCTTGCATCGGTCAAACTGAACCAGAGGGTTCGAAGCAAAGGCCAGCCGGCAACAAGTGCCAGGGTGACAAGCATTGGCAGCAAAAACATCCATGCTGCCCGCACCCTGCGTCGCGTCATTGAAGACACATTTGCCCGCTCATCGCGGTGTGTCATTACTGAAGCTTTTTCCATAACACATCCCTTTCGCAATCAGGAAGCCGCCTGAGCGGCCTCCTGCGGGCTTACCAGCGTCCACCCCTACTCAGACGCTTCAATTGCTTTTCAAGCCGCTAAGCGCCGTATCGGCGTCTTCTTTGCCAGAAAGCACATTGTGTGTCGCATTCCAGAATGCATTGGAGACCTGGTTGTAACGGGCTCCGGTTGCAGTGGACGGACGAGGGGTGCCATTTGCGAAAGTGTCATAGAGGTTGCCAAAGAACGGGTTGGCGTTCAGCACATCTTCATCGGTGTAAAGAGAAGCAACAGTTGGGTTGTATGATCCGACGATTGCCCGGCGTTTCTGCTCTTCTCGTGATGTCAGGTGCATCACAAGATCCGCCGCCAGATCCGGGTGCTTGGAGTATTTGGAAACAGCGAGCTGCCAGCCGCCCAGCGTTCCGGCGTGGCTGCCGTCTTCTCCGCCTTTAGGCAGTGCGACCACACCGATTTTACCTTTCACCGGTGAATCACCGCTGTTACCCAACGACCAGGCATAAGGCCAGTTACGCATAAACACCGCATTGCCTGACTGGAATACACCGCGAGCCTCTTCCTCGGCATAGTTGAGAACACCCGGAGGGGAGATGGTATTCACCCAGCTTGCCGCCTGAGTCAGGGCTTCTTTGGCTTTGTCATTGTTGATGGTGATCTTACCGTCTTCATCAACCACAGTGCCGCCGTTGTAGGAAGAGATCCATTCCAGCGCGTCACAGGTCAGGCCTTCATACGCCCTTCCCTGCCAGACAAATCCCCACATTTTGTCGTTCCCGGCCTCACGCTCCCCGGCCTGAATCTTTTCAGCTGATGAGGTCAGTTGCTGCCAGGTTGCTGGTGGCTTTTCACCGTATTTTTCGAGGAGATCTTTGCGGTAGTAGAGAACGCCCGCGTCAGTAAACCAAGGCATGGCGACCAATTGGCCCTTGAAGGTGTTGTTTTCTACGATCGCGGGGAAGTGGTCATTCTCAGCGCCATTTGCCGCATTGGACAGATCGATAAAGTGATTTCCGAGGATCCCGGGCCAGATAACATCAATCTGGAACACGTCGATATCTGTACCACCTGCTGCCAGCAATTGCTGATAGAGTGCCAGACGCTCATTGGTCGAATTGGGGGTGGTAACCACTTTTACCGTATGGCCGGTCTTTTTTCCCACTCCGCAACACCTTCCTTGCAAAGCTGAAGCTCCTGGCCAACAGCGCCGCAGGAAATTGCCAATTCAGCCGCCCACGCAGAACCGGAAAACGCTGACAAGAGTGCCAGCGCACTTAGTCCATATTTCATTTTTTGCTCCCTTCTTTACGTCTAAACCAATCGTTCACTCAGTACCAGCGTGAAGCAGGTACTTCGAGTGAGATCAGTTGATTCTCTTCTGGCTTTATAGAATTTACTGTTGCCTGACCATTGCGGCCCAGTAACCAGCCCAGCGGAATCGACGAATCCAAGGGAATGTCGAGGTAGCGGTGATGGTATGCCTCTGACGTGGACATGGCATTTGCCCCCTCCCCCGCTTGCTTCGCCACACGCAAGAGATGGTGCCAGCTCTGGAAACCCAGCAGCCGGGAAAATTGCTCAAGTACCTGCATGTGGCTTTTTCCGGACGAGCGGGAAAGACGCTTTGCTTCACGCTTCAGTGTCCGGATTTCAGCTTTGGATATGGAGGGTGTCTTCGTAGTCATAGTCTGGACCCCAATTGGCAGTTATGGTGGCCCACTCACACGTACCGCAATGTCGCAGTGACTGTATGACACGTTCTGTATCAGAGGATTGAAAAGAGTAGTGCGTCAGCTTTGCCATGTGGGCGGCAGGCACCTACCAGTGCCTTATTGATAATCCTAATTATGCATTAACAATAATTCAACAATTAATTTCGTATGAATTGTGGGGCTGTGACATATGCCCAAATTGGGGAGATCAAAAAGGACGGGCTGAACGCCGGCCCGGAGAGATAATCATGCGCCGCTGGCGACTTCATCCAATACAGCCATCACCTGCGGGCCCAAATCTCCGTCACACACTTGCTTGCAGACCTTACGGCGCACCGCCAAGCCAGAAATCAGCCGTTCAATAGACAGGTGCTTGTCCTGTTGTAACGCGTTATAGGCTTCTACTGTCTTGCTCAGGGTTTCATACGGAACCACATCACCGTCAACGCGCAACCAGTCAAGCTTATCAACCAAAGACTGGCATTCTTCCGAAATGACTCCCGCGGGGTGCCCTGTCATCACTGACAATGCGGTAACACTGCGTTGAAATGCTTCCGGTGAGGTGTACTTCGACAGGATGATCGTCAGCTCGTCCGCATTGATTTCCACCAGGTGTTTGCGCTGCTTAACTCGACGGCCCAGGCGGCCCGATCGTTTCTCTTTCCGCTGGATCGGTTCAAATTCACCGTCAATGATCTCGGAAAGATGATCAAGGTCTTGTTTGGGTATGATCTCATTGCGCAATGGATTCGGCAGCGTTGGCGCATGGAGCGCTTGCCTTCGTTGTACATCTTTGCGCGGGAGAAACGAATAACCTCATCGACATTACACTTGATATCAATTTGATAATCCGGGTTACGCTTCTCCACATCCAGGTTATACAGCGTCAGGTGGTAGCCCCAAAGGTTCACTGCAAACACTTCTTCGCTCTGGCGATCTTTTGCCAGTTTGCGAAGCTCGCGGATAAGATCCGAAGAAAAACGGCGCCACTCAATATTGCGGGCCAGCTTCTGGTTCAGCTCACTCAGCGTCAGACTGTCCTCCAAACGGCGAGACATCCGGCTACGGAAGAAGGTATACAACTGGAAGACCAAGGTATGCTGACGCAGGATTTCAGGCGGGAACAGGAAGTAATAATCCCGGGTCATCAGCTCTTCAAAGAACGAAGGCTCCCATACCAGGATATACAGGTTCGGTTTAATGCGGATTTCACCGTCATCCCCTTCCCTCGGCGCTTCATCGGATGCGGTAATGGTACGGGCGATAAACCTGAACCGGTCGCTTTTGAACCCTTCCGGCATGTTTTCGCTGAGCCAGCGGCCAGTGAGCTCATGCAACTGGAAATCGGTAAATTCGATGCGATCGATACTTTCACGGATCGCATCACGCGCCGGGCCACTGTCTTTCTTGCCCCGCAAAGCCAGAATATCGGTGATATAAACCGGAGTCTTGTTGCCGATCGTTTGCGTCTGCAACTGGTATTCCGGCAAATGATGATCATGGTACTGCACGGTAAGGGTAAACAGCGCAAACAACGTCATCAGATCATCGACTGTCATGATCGACTTTGAAGATCGTGTCTCGATGATGGCCTTGGTACCGCTTATCGCCACCATCGCCTTCTGATAGCTTTTTTGGTACGTGGTGGTGCCAGAGCCTGATCGATAATGCCCGCCCAGCTGGTGGGCGCGATCAGGATCTGATCCTTTTCATCGGGCATAGTTGGCGGAGTGCCCAAGCCGTGTTCAGACAGCAGCCTGCGGTTCACCACTGTTTGCGCCAGCGCCTTGGATCGCTTTTGCTTTTCCATCACCCGGGAGTGCTCAGATTGCAAGACGGCACTGCTAGAGTGGATACCAGTCGGCTTGGGTTTACGAAACGGTGGAGCATGGTTTTACCAGCAAGGCCTTCTTCGAACTTCACCGGTTGCTGGTCAAAAAGCCCAGTTTGAACTGCTGCTCGCAGGCGCTGTTGGATAGCAGCCCGGGTCAGTTGCCCCTCGGTTGCTTCAACCAATTCGGTAGTAGAAACCAACCCGTCTGTAGACGTCAGTCCCTTAAGTGAAATCAGGTTGAGCAACTCAAGAATGCTTCGGGTAACCCCTCTAAAATGTTCGTATTGCGCAAGCCAATCCACCAGAGCTGGATGTACTTCAAAAAGGTGGCCATCTTTGTGTGAGCGGGGGGCCTTGATCAGTATTTTTTCCTGCGACTTATCGTCACTCATGCACAGCTCCGGGTTCTATCCAGCACAATCGAGATCACACATCCCGTATATTTGACATATTTCCGAAAGATTATACGAAAAACAATGATAAAGAAAGAAAAAGAAGATCTTTTTGTTGAATGGTTTTTTTAACTGATCTTTCTGTTTAATTTGATCTATATGATTATTCTGATCTTATGATCTGGGCGAGAAAAATCACATAACCTACTGTTTATTAAATCTTTATTTATGCACATCCATGGAAGCATGATCATGTCGTCTCTGGAAACATGATCATTAAACCTATGAAAAGATGATCAAATGGGTACTGAAACGATGATCATCATAAAACTGAAACATTGATCAACGACGTTCTGGACTGATGATCATGGACATGTCACAGCTTATCCACAGCTTTTCATTCGATGCCATGCGTTAAGCTTCTGAAAATGCCGATTTGATTCGCGGAAAGATGATCAAGTGATGCGTATTTTGACATCCTTTCAGGCGAATTTTAACGGAGAAAATCAAATTTACGTCAGGTTGTTGAATGATTGACCAAAATCCATCTGACAAATACAGTAAATTCGTGAGCCATTTACATGCGTCCGGACTCCGTAACGATGATCAAGGTGGTATCGTTGCATTTTGATCCATCCGTCACTTTCCGTTTTGTCCGTTTGCAGCCCCTCCCGTGTGGATCCCGGATCTTGTCAGACCGCATTCTGTCTAACATCAGCCGTAACTTAGACAGATAAACCCATAGTTCCGGTGTCTGGACTGGAACTGTGGTACCGGATATCTCTCCTTGATCATTTTTCAGGAAATCGAACTGGAATCACAGTCACCATTGTTTACTTTGTTACCAACACGGAGCCTTGATCATTTTTCCTGATTTCAGTTGTAAATCCGGATAGATGATCAAGTAATGTGTTCGGAAAAGTGATCAAGGTGGAGAGATTAAAATTGATCGATTTGACGTGTTTAAACTGTTGGCCAGTGATTTGAGGGTTGAGCCAAGAGGAACAGAACGATGATCAAGGGAAATGACATCTCCCCTGCCCCAACCCTTATACCTTTACCAATTCAAATCCTGGGCTGATGGTTTTTCTTTATCAACATTCGCTGATTCGTCGCTTATTTACTCGTTTTCTCACTATTCGGGAGTTATCGGAAAATCAAAAATACATTCACCGTAAGTTTGCCGGCATTGATCACGTTTCCGGCGTTTTCATAATGTGCCTGCCGCCCTCTCCCCTTATTTGGCGGTGTCCAACGTTAAGCAGATTTACAATGTAAATAGGTGACGCCGTAACACTTTTATTTTTTTGGTTTTCATCGGATAAGAGACGTAAAAATGTCACTTACCAGAGCTGATAAAAAGCACAATTGTGTAGTGTGTCAAATAATTCGCCAGGCGTTCAGCTTTTTATTGTTTGAGTAGTGAAATGCTGTACAATCACAAACTAATGACTCAGTTAGGTGAATTGACGAATGAAAAGGGAAAAGACGATTGATAACCTGCAAACACTTGCCGAGGTAACAAAGCAGGTTCAGGCAGACCGCATTGAAATCGTGATGGAAGAGCGTCGCGATGAACTTTTTCCACCTATGTCCAAAGCGTTGATGGAAACGCGTTCTGGCTTGACTCGCCGGAAGTTAGACGAAGCCATCAGCCGAATGGAAGCTGATGGCCATCAGTTTACCAAGAACAACGCGAATCATTATTCAATTACGCTGGAAGAAGCGCACCAGATTATGGAAGCCGCAGGTGTTCCCGCGTTTCATCAGAGCAAAAAAGGTGCTGGTCTCAAGCCTTGGATTGTTAATATTCAGAACCAAAAGGGTGGCACCGGCAAGTCAATGACCGCCGTGCATATGGCTGCGTCGTTGGCGTTAAACCTCGAAAAACGTTACCGTATCTGTCTGATTGACCTTGACCCGCAAGGCTCGCTGCGCCTGTTCCTCAATCCTCAGATCAGTGTAACTGACCAGGAAAATATCTATTCTGCTGTTGATGTGATGCTGGGAAACCATCCGGGTGAAGCTGATCAGGAATTCTTGATGAAGAACGTCCTGATGCCTACCCAATACCCGAACCTGAAAACGGTAGCCGCATTTCCGGAAGATGCGATGTTTAACGCGGAAGCCTGGCAGCACCTTGCGCATGAACAATCTTTGGATATTGTGCGATTGCTGAAGGAGCGGGTGATTGAGCCGATTTCCGACCAGTTCGATATCATCATGATTGACACCGGCCCGCATGTGGACCCCTTAGTCTGGAACGCTATGTATGCATCTAACTCATTGATAATCCCATGTGCAGCCAAGCGTTTGGACTGGGCTTCAACGGTGAATTTCTTCCAGCACTTACCGACAGTGTATGAGATGTTTCCTGAAGACTGGCATGGCCTTGAATTTGTACGTCTGATGCCTACCATGTTTGAAGACGACAATAAAAAGCAGGTGTCTGTTCTGACAGAAATGAATTACCTTCTTGGCGACCAGGTCATGATGGCAACAATTCCTCGCAGCCGTGCATTCGAAACCTGTGCAGATACCTACAGCACTGTATTTGACCTGACCACCCAAGATTTTGAAGGTGGTAAGCGGACTCTCTCGACTGCCCAGGAAGCTGTTCAGCGCGCCAGTCTAGAACTTGAGCGTGTTCTGCATAGTCACTGGACGCAACTGAACCAGGAGTAACAGCCTAATGGCACTGAAAACCTCAGAACTAAATGCCCGCCTTTTTGCCAAGGCAGATAAGCGCCGTGCAACCACGGTTCAGGAAGCTCAGCAAGCCGCGACGGACAAAGCGCCATTTATTGAACTGGCAATAGCCGGTGAAACCACCGTATCGTTTGAACTGGTGAGAGTTCCAGCCGCAGACGTTGCCTCTCGTACGCAGGTATTTGAAGAGAATGCCCGTGAGCAGTCATTCCTCAATGAAATGGCACTTTCAGATATTCTGGTCACGCTGAAAAAATCAGGCCAGCAGTACCCGGCGGTGGGCCGCTGGCTCGACGACGGCCGAATTGATGTACTCGACGGCAGCCGCCGGCGGATGGCGTGTATTGTCGCGGAGCAGGATTTTCTGGTTTATGTCGGTAAAGGCATCAGCACCCGACATGCCAAGTACCTGTCAGACGTAGCAAATGCGCACAAACCGCTGTCACTTTACGAACGCGGTAAAGAAATGCAGGCCATGCTGGATCGTGGCGAAGCGATAGACCAGAAAGACCTGGCTAAAGTTTGCAACTGCAGCGAATCGCTTGTCAGCGGCGCGCTGAAAGCGGCAGCGCTCCCTCTGGAACTGCTCCAGGCGTACCCGAGTGTTGCAGAGCTTGGCCGTCCAACCATCGTAAAACTGCACAAACTGTTTTATACGCTTGAAGATAACCAGCAATCAGCGTTGCTGAAAAAGCTGGGTGAGGGGAACGAACCGTTCTGGAAAGCAATGCCTTCTCAGGGGGTAAGCCGAATTACCCGTGATGTAACTCTGGATATTGAGTCATGGTGTGCCATGCAGAAAGAGCCTGAGACCAAAGCCAGCGATGTTGAGGAGTTGGTTGCCGGCAATGCCAGTTACAAGCGCAAAGGACAGTCACTTTCTATCAATATCAAAAAGCTTTCAGAAGAAGACGCCAGTGCAATTCTGGAATACATCCAAAAGACATTGGGTTAATACCGCATCTTGCTAAAAAGCGCCTTCGGGCGCTTTTTTTGTTTACGTTTTCTGAATACGCCTGAAACTTTGATTTTTCACCGCCTTGGTTCGTATCCTGTTACTATCCTCAATCTGTCTGTGCTGTGTCTTTTTTAACGATGCCTAATTCTTTTGCCGAACACTATATTCAACTCAAAAAACATCTGAAAAATGCTAATTTTCGCGGATTGGCGTGCCTTACGGGCTCTGTTGATTGGGCGAAATCCCTGCTCGTAAACCGGGCAGAGAGTCTTTTTGTTACTAAAGAACCGAAAGAACACGCTGGTTTTAAGGAGGTCATCTCCTGGCAAAAAGTTAAAAGCTACCTTGGCAGGGAACTGGGTGATGTCGTGGTTGATGCCTCACAAGGCTTTGATGCTGAAAAGTTCTCGGCATTGATTGGTAGCCTGAAAGGCGGCTCTGTCCTGGTGGTCATCGTCCCAGACAGAGAGCCAACAAACCCTTTTGAAAAAAGACTGTTTGGCATGTTGGAATCCCGCACGCACCTGTTAGCGCGGGAAAGCACGGGAAAATGTCGCCTGACATTGCCAGAAAGCGACGATTCGCTCTCACAGAGCGCCCATGATGGCTTGCAACAATGGATGACAGAAGACCAGCATAGGGCATTTGAAGATATCTGTAAGGTTGTCAGCGGGCATCGACGACGACCTTTGCTGATAACCGCTGACCGCGGACGAGGCAAGTCTGCCGTCTTGGGAATGGCTGCCGCCTCACTGATGCAAACACGTCCGATGAAAATCGTTGTGACATCGCCGTCACCTGCCAATGTCGAGACGCTGTTTTCTCACGCCGGTTTATCCTTGGGTGATAGGGCCTCTCACAAGAAATTGACCATCACATCAGATCACTCTTCTCTGATTTTTGTCGCCCCGGATGCGCTTTTAGAAGGGCTGGGGTATACACCAGATTTGGTGATTGTTGATGAAGCGGCAGCTATTCCGGTTCCAATGCTGGAACAGATGGTACGCCGGTTCAGTCGGATATGTTTTTCATCTACAGTCCACGGCTATGAAGGAACCGGGAGAGGGTTTGCGACGCGCTTTGTTCGCTCCTTGGATACGCTGGCTCCTCAGTGGCGGCGTTGTCAACTTTCTACGCCTATTCGTTGGCGGGAAGGGGATCCTCTTGAGGCGTGGCTCTTTGATTTGATGTTGCTCAATGTTGAACCCCATGGTGTCACTGAAGCAAGGGTGATCTATAAGAAGCTTTCGCCCTCTGAGATTGCCGACGATGAACAGCTTTTGAGGGGATTGTTCGGACTTATGGTAAACGCCCACTACCAAACGTCACCTAACGATCTTGTTCAATTGCTGAATGATGAAGGTACTCAAGTCTATTGTGCGCTTCAGGAGGGGAGCGTTGTTGGTGCTGGTGTTGTGTTGAGTGAGGGGGGGCAGGAAAGTGAACTCGCTGATGCTGTCTGTTCCGGGAAAAGGCGTATTCGCGGACATCTCCTTGCGCAGTCTCTTGCCTGTCATACCGGATGTCCTTTACCGCTTATTGAAAAGGGCGCAAGAATACAGAGAATTGCTGTTCATCCAGACCTTCAAAACAGCGGCATTGGGTCACAACTTGTAAAGGAGATTACATCCTCCATAGAACAACAGGGTTTTAACTATCTGGGTACGAGCTTTGGTGGTACGAGACTGTTGCACGCATTCTGGAGAAAGTGCGGATTTCAACTGGCTCGAATAGGTATCCAGCGGGACGCTGCAAGTGGAACACACTCTCTTCAAATGGTGAAGATGCTAAAAATCTGCCACTGGATGGGTGATTTAAAGGAAGCTGCGGTCGTCAACTTCCCGTCGCAAGTGAACAGTGCATTGAGTCGAATGGAACCTGCGATGGTTGCCGCGTTATATTCAGAGCTTGGCCAAGAAAAAGAAATCCCGAACATATGCCTAAAACAGGTTGTTGCTTTTTCAAAAGGGGCGATGAGTTTTGAACTGGTGTCAGGAAGTCTGATTGACTGGCTTGTCGCCAGACTCAGGACCGGAAGCATCGAAGTAAAAGAAGATCATCCATCTTCAAATCTGGCCGTCTCAAAGATTCTTATGCTTCATAACTGGCAGACTATCTGTTATCAATATGGTTTTTCCGGTCGCAAACAAGCGGAAACGGCACTCAGAGATTGGGTGGCAGAGGAATTGGCTTGAAGCCAACATTTACCAAGGAGAGTTGTATGAAATTCGTGGTGGATACGCACACTCACACCACAGCAAGCGGACATGCTTACAGTACCATTTTGGAAAATAGCCTGGCGGCAAAGGGAAATGGACTCTCTTTGCTGTGCATGACCGACCACGCATCCAGCATGCCGGGCGCACCACATAACTGGCATTTTGGTAACCAGTCAGCCATTCCCCGCTTTTTGCATGGCGTGGGCATTGTTCGGGGTATCGAAGCCAACATCCTCAATGAAGCGGGTGAGATCGATGTTCCTGAGTTGCTTTTTAATTATCTGGACTGGATAAACGGCAGCCTTCATGAACCCGTGTTTCCTCCAAAAGATAAAGCAACGCATACACAGACACTGATTAACACCATTCGCCGTCGTGAAATCCATGCCATTGCTCATTCAGGAAACCCAAACTTCGATTTTGATTTTGAAGCCGTGGTTTATGAGGCCGCGAAACACAAAGTGGCTATTGAGATAAATAATGCGTCTTTGTCGACAACGAGACTTGGCAGTCAACCGCGTTGTGAAGAGATTGCCGCTTTGGCTCGTGATATGGGGGCTTATGTGACGACGGGGTCTGACGCGCATTTTGCGTATGCAGTTGGGGAATTTTCTGCAACTCATGCATTGCTTCAAAAAGTGAATATGCCCGAGGAACAGATTATCACCTCTTCCCCAGAACGATTTTTGTCGTTTTTGGAAGAAAGGGGTGGGGAAAGGATTTCAGAATTCTCAGATTGGTACAGCAATTAGCGCGTTTAAATATCAGAATTCACGCCTTGAGGTGAATTGGGTATAAAACAGAAGGGCATCATTGGATGCCCTTTTTGATATGCTTGGAAAGTGAAATAGCGTACCGAATGACTGATTGTATTTATTCTTTGTCAGTTTTTTCATCCAGCCATTCCCCCAGTTGAGAGCCTTTTTCCTCAACCCAGTCTGCAGCATCTCCTGATTTGTTCTTTAGCCAGTCTCCGGTGATTTCACCTTTTTCCTCCATCCAATCTTGGCTTTGCTCTGCTTTCTCTCCAGCCCATTCAGATGAGCTTTCAAAGGTCCTCTTTGCAGCAGAAGCGACGTCTTCACTCAATGCTGATGCGCTTTCTTTTACCTTGTCCCAATTGGTGTCCTGTGCCATGACAGGAGCACTGAGGAAAATGGAGGTCAATCCTGCGATACACCACTTAGTCACTGTTTGCATTCTATTGGTCTCCGTTATGTCAAAGCCAAGAGGAATTCTATCACGAAACTATAGCGCAACGATGAGAGGGTAAAGTCAGGGGAATGTTGGCAGTGCTGAATTTATATTGGCAGTGCTCAATTGTCGAATGATTTACAGTGTAAATTATCCCGATAAACCCTGAAAGCTACTGGGAAAACACAGAGTCGATAATGTTCTCAAATTATTAATGTTTCGTGTGATGAAACACGAATATTTAATCTTTATAAGAATTATCTAAGATTGTTTACGCTAGTATAACTTTTGATTCTTGTTAGGAACCTGTCGACGATTATGCAGAGTGCGCCGGAAGTAAATCCTGGTCGAAAACTTGAAAAGCTGGTTGTCTTAGCGACAGACGGGCAGGCTGTCATGCTTAATGCTGTCGGCAAGCGAAATCCTGAAGAACCTGATCTGACGGAAGAACAGGTCATGAATCATCTCCACCAGCTTAATGTTGGTCACTTCTACATAAAAGAAGATGTACTCATTTCTGCGTTGGTGACTATTAATACCAGCGGGAAAGAGACAAAAACGCAGATCTTCACCATCGCTGAAAAGCGAGACGCCAAAGCGCTAGCCAAAATGTCAGCAGACAAGATGCGCGCGGAGTTAACGGTTACAGCACCTTACGGCGGAAACCGTATTTCATGGGAAGATGCCCTTGATGCTCTCAAGATTGCCGGTATCACCGTCGGCATTCAAAGAAAGGCGTTGGAAGCCTTACTTTCTAAATCTAAATTCCTCAAAGCCGGAGAAGAAGTAACAGCCAATGTTGCTTTCGGAAAACCTGCGTCCAACGGGAAAGACGGTAAACTTCGCTATTTGAAAGTTGATGCCGCGAGCCGTGTTCTTCAACCTCGAGAGCGAGGCGACGGTACGGTCGACATGAGAGATTTAGGCGATGCCGTTACCGTCAAAACCGGCGAACCGTTAGCTATCATGAGTGAAGAAACCATTGGTGTTGATGGTTACAGGGTAAATGGCGAGCGCCTGCCAGCGGCGCCGGGCAAACCCCTTAAGATAAAATTTTATGAGGGGAGCGCACTGAGTCAAAATGATGAGCGCATTATTGTTTCAACCCGTGAAGATGCCAATTCGTCATCCTGATGGAGTAGAAGTTGATGATGCCTTGGTGTTGAAAACCGTCAACCCAACGACAGGCCATATTAAGTTCTCTGGGAGCGTAGTCGTTCGGGGGGATGTGGCTCCCGGGATGAAAATTCTTGCGTCGGGATCAGTAACCATTGGTGGAACGGTCGAATCTGCATCCATCAGAGCCGGCGGTGATATTGTCGTTCAACACGGTGTGATAGGGCGGCAACGTGAAAGCTCTCCGACTTGCCAACTCGTCAGCGGTGGCAGCATTGTTGCCACTTTCGCACAATTTTCTTCTTTAAAAGCCGAGGATAATGTTCACGTCAAGCTCCATGCCTGCAATGCGTACATTGAAGCCGGCGGTAACGTGGTGATCAGCGAAAAACTGCGCAAACAAAGCGGGATTTACGGAGCGTGGTGAAAGCGGGCTTAGGGGTGATTACATCATTCCTGGGGGCTCCCGCTGGTACACCTACAGAAGTGTATGCATACTGCCGCCATCAGGATTTATTGGATCGTATCAGCGCGCTGGAAAGTGATATTGAAGTGTCTAGTGAGCAGCTTTCCAAAGCCATAGAGTTACAACGAAAACTTGAGAGTATCCCCGAAAGCAAACGCCCTCCTGAGTTGTTCGAAAAAATATTTGTTACCAGGCAGCATTATTCCGGTATCTACGACAACCAGAAAACTGCCTTGGATGGGTTACGTGAAGAGTTTGAGGACGGTTACAGCTTGTATGATGTCACCGTTACTATGCGTCTTTACCAAGGTGTACGGTGCTTTATAGGCAAACATAAGTTGAACATCGATTCAGAACACGGACCGAGTAAGGTAAAAGTGCGAGAGAAAGAAATATTGCATGAGCCTTTACGGTAGGAGTGGTCGGTTACTGTTGACCTAATAGTAGCTAACCAACCGCCAACCGTTTTTCAATTTACACTGTAAACCACAAGAGATAAAAAAAGCCGGGATGATATATCCCGGCTTTTTACGTTTTGTTTGTTCAGGATTTTTGCTTGTCAAAAACAAACCCTTGGAAACCATCAACGTAGAGTCTGATAGTTGTTGGAGCTGCTGTTCTGTTTCAACGCGCGTAGCGATGGTCGTGATTCCTAAGTTGTTTGCCGTCCGGCTGATGGATGAAAGAAGCATGCGTTTCTCGTCATCGTTAATGTCCGCCGTGTAAGCAAAATCAATTTTCACGTAGGAAGGCTGGAATGCTTTGATGTAGTCCAGCGATTCAAAATGGCGACCATAGTTGTCCACGCCAAAATCAAACCCGAGCCGGACAATGCTGTCTGCGAGCAAGCTGGCGTTATCCTGATGGTAAACAAATACTGATTCAGGGATTTCAAACAGCAACTGGCCGCTAAGGTTTTTTGACTGGGCAAGCTTGTCGCTCAGCCAACGAAGGAATGAAGCGCTGGTTGAACTGGAGGTTGTCAGGTTCACGGCAACGGGACCAACGAGCTCCCCTGAGCTGAGCATAACAATCAGACGAGAGATGACATGACGGTCAAGGTGCTCACCCATTTTTAATTGCTCGATAGCATTCAGGAACTGGCCTGCACCGTAAAAGTTGTCATCTTTTTCGATAGCGGTAAACACTTCTCGATGAAGCGGGGTACGGTCTGAAGCCACTGCCGGTTGGTATTTGTATACGAACAGCCCTTCGGAAATAGCTTCTTCCACCAACGATTTCCATTGCGTTTTACCCATGACGTTGGAGGTCGACGTGTGGCGGATAAGGTGCAGTGGTTGAGTCGGGTTTTGCTTGGCAGTAGCCAGTGCATTGTCCGCTTGTGACAGGAGCTTGCCAACATCAGTCTGGTTGTCATTTGCTACAAGGCCTATCGCAAGATGGGCATCGACGTCTGCATCTACATGGGCACGGAGTGTTTCCAGCAGCAATGAGCCGGTGTTGTAGAGGTCTTCTGCCGTCATTCCCGGCAATATCAGTGCAAATTCATCTCTGCCAATGCGTGCGGTTGTCGCATCCGAGAGAGTGAGGCATGAACTGATATGGTTGGCGATGGACGCAACGAGGGCGTCACCTTCAGCGAAACCTTTGTCATCGTAGGCGTTGTCTATCTGCTCAACCTTGATAAGTGCGATACCGCCTTCCCCTCCGTCATGCACCCAGGAACGGAGTTGGGCCATAAAGAAGTTTCGGTTACCAAGGCCCGATACCGCATCCTGGTAAGCTTTCTCCCGCAGTTTTTCCGCCTCTTTGGCCTGGGCTTCAAAGTATTGCTGGAGCTTAGTAGACATGCTGTTGATAGCCTGAACCACGGTACGGAGATCGGCGGTTGTAGGTAATTGAATTGGCGTTCCGAAGCGGTTGTTAGCAATTTCCCGGGCCGGTGGGTAATGACTTTCAAGGGGCTCAGGGAGTGCTTCAGTTGCAGGGCGATAATCAGCGCGGCGATGAGCAAGGTCAGACCAAACCAACCGGCTAACTGTGTTGTTGCCTTCCAAAGTTCCCGGTAGGCAAAACCCGGGTGGGAAACAACGGTAACCTCTGCCAACTGCAGCCATCCGCTGGTGAGCGTCCGGTTTTCTTTGATGGCCGGAAACAAGTCCATATCGGTAAACCAGTGCGGAATGCCTTCGTAGTTGACCGGGTACTCGCGAACGATTTCTGAGTTGTCCGCCAACATTTTCAGCTGGACTTTCTGGTAGTAACCACCATCAAAGAGCGCATTGATGACGGATTCTGCCGCAACTTTGTCGTTGTTTTCCAGGTAGGGCGCCAAAGCCAAGCCCATTGAATTTACGGTGTTATTCACTTCTGCGCTCTGTTGGGTGAGCAAGAAGTTCCGCGTGGTATTCAACTGCACACCAAAGACGGCGAGCATCAGGGTCATGAAAATGGCAAGCATCCATAAAAGTATCTTTCTATAAAGGGTCATGTGCGTTATCCATCATAATTTCTGACCGGTTTCTTTAATTTCAATTTATCTACACGGGAGCGCAGGTCGTTCCACAGCCCCAGTCGGTTTGAATTGCCGGCAAGTTGAGAGGTGGCACCTTGTTCTTTTATGAGCACAGTTTAGTACCGTTGAAGCTGTAAATTGGCACCAGATCTCGCCTTTTCGACGCAAGTTTGATTTCAGGATCAATGTTGTCGAGAAGCAATGGAACCGAGGAGGTAGTGGGGTAGTAGGCGACAACCATATGGAACTGATTCAGCGACAGGGCTTTGACGTAAACTAACCGAAGTTTCTTGTCATCAATTCCCAGTTCCCTGAGCGAGTAATACTTGGCGATGCTGAAATCTTCACAATCACCGGCATTGCTTCCCAGAAATTCAAGCGGTGTGGCCCAGTAGTCTTTCTTGCCCCAAAGGTCGATATCATTCACAAAGTACAGTTGGTTGAAGAACGTATTAATTTTCTTCAGTTTATCCAGCTCACTTAAGTTTCCGGATGTATCCACGATATGACGCCATGCGGTTACTCGTTTACCTGCGCGAGCACCGTAAACATTCTCGACTTTTGCTACCCAGCGTAATTCAGTACTTGTCATGGCAATCCCGGCAGCGGATACCGCTGTCAAAATCGCCGTGAAAAGTAATGATTTAATGAACCGGGGTTTACCCATGTTGCCTCGTACTGTTTCGTTTAAGAGCCAGCAACGCGTTCTCCATCAGGTCATTGTCAGGATACAATTTCAATGTTGTCTCAAAGTTTGTTCGAAGATGTCAAATTATATACCCAAACCACCTCAAGGTGCGTGATTCAGAGTGATTTCAGTGCGTTCAATTCAAGGAAAATACCTGAAGGAATGGCCTGTT
>BAXG01000052.1 GCA_001310455.1 Photobacterium sp. JCM 19050 | reverse complement strand
ATTCAGACTTAATGTCTTGAAAACCGGATTGTTTGGAGCGACACACGAGGTTCGAACTCGTGACCTCAACCTTGGCAAGGTTGCGCTCTACCAACTGAGCTAGTGTCGCATTCGCTTAGACAATCACGTCTTTAGGGCTGCGAATTATACGAGGAAATCTGAGCGATGCAAGCACCCAAAATGAAAATTTTCACCAATTTGGCGCCAATCGCTCATTTGATCATCAGATCGTCAAGATCTTGTTCCGGTAAAACTGCAATTCCGCTATCGACTCACGGATATCATCCAGTGCAAGGTGGGTTCCCTTCTTGCTGAATTGATCCAGCACCTCTGGCTTCCAGCGGCGAGCCAGCTCCTTGAGCGTACTGACATCTACGGTGCGATAGTGGAAGTATTGTTCCAGTTCCGGCATATGCTTGTAAAGGAAGCGACGATCCTGCCCGACACTGTTGCCACAGATAGGAGATGCACCTTTCGGTACCCATTGCTCCAGGAATGCGACAGTCTGGCGGATCGCTTCCTGCTCATCGATCCCACTTTCATTGACGCGCTTTACCAGTCCACTGTTGGTGTGGGTATTGGTGCACCAGTCATCCATCTTGGCCAGCTCTTCTTCCGGCTGGTGAATAGCCAGTACCGGGCCTTCAGCCAGCACATTCAGTTGCGCGTCTGTCACGATCGTCGCTATCTCAATGATTTTATGTTGTTCCGGATCCAGGCCCGGTCATCTCCAGGTCAATCCAAATCAGGTTCTGATCGCTGAACGCCATGATATTTGCCTATTTAATACTGAAACCATGTATCATACTTAGCCTGTTTCCAATGCACCAGACAAGCAACTTTACGTGACCAAAAAGAAAAAGCTGACCAAAGGCCAGAAGCGCCGGGTACAGAGCAACCAGAAAAAACGCCTCAACCAGAAGCCGGAAGTACAGTGGGACGAATCCCTGCTCCAGGCTGCGCGTGAAGGCACGGTGATCACCCGTTTTGGCCAGCATGCGGATATCGAAGACACCGAAACCCGGGAGATCCACCGCTGCAACCTGCGCCGCACTGTCGGCAGCCTGGTCTCCGGTGACCGTGTTGTCTGGCGTCCCGGTGTGGAAGCGCTGCAAGGTATCGCCGGAGTTGTTGAGGCCGTCCATGAGCGCCAGTCTGTACTGACCCGCCCTGATTACTATGACGGCGTGAAGCCTATTGCTGCCAACGTGGATCAGGTGGTGATCGTCTCTGCGGTGTTGCCGGAGCTTTCGCTCAATATCATTGATCGCTACCTGGTTGCCACCGAGCAGGTTCACATCCCGCCACTTATCGTACTGAACAAAGTCGATCTGCTTGATGATCAAAGCCGGGCTTTGGTTGAAGAAACCTTCGATATTTACCGGAATATCGGGTATGACGTCCTGATGGTGAGCAGCCATACCGGCCTGGGGCTTGATGAACTCAAAGCTCGCCTTGCCGGCCACGTTAATATCTTTGTTGGCCAGTCCGGCGTCGGTAAATCCAGCCTGGTTAACGCCCTGATGCCGGAAGTCGATGCGGAAATCGGTGACGTTTCCGAAAACTCCGGCCTTGGCCAGCACACCACAACGGCTGCCCGCCTTTACCATTTCGCTGACGGCGGTGATCTTATCGATTCACCGGGAGTACGTGAGTTCGGCCTATGGCACCTGGAGCCTGAACAGGTTACAGAATCATTTGTCGAATTCCGTGACTATATCGGCGGCTGCAAATTCCGCGATTGCAAGCACGGCGACGATCCGGGGTGCGTGATCCGCGAAGCGGTTGATGAAGGCAAGATCAGCGTGGCGCGTTTTGAAAGCTACCACAGGATCATCGAAAGCATGGCGGAAAACAAAGCCAACCGACAGTTCTCCCGCAACAAAGAGAACTGATTCCGAGACAAATTTGATAATTTGTTAACAAATGGCGGTGTTGGTACCGCCATTTTCTTTTCCATGCGCGGCAGATTGGGTAGACTGTGCCGCTGAAATTATCACCGCCACACTGGCGGAAGAGAAAACCTCAGGAATATAAGCGTGTCTGACAACCTGAAAATCGGCCTGCAATACTGCATGCCAAAACATCTCCTCACCCGTTTGGTAGGCAAACTGGCCGCACTTCGCGGCGGAGCGCTGACCACGGCAATCATCCGTTGGTTTATCAAAACGTATAAGGTGGAGATGGATGAAGCGCAGCAATCTGACCCGGCTGCATTCAAAACCTTCAACGATTTCTTTGTCCGCGAGCTCAAGCAAGGCGTCCGTCCTGTTGTTGAAGACGCTGACAAAATCTGTTTCCCGGCAGACGCCTGTGTAAGTCAGGCCGGACCGGTGACGCAGGGGCGTATTGTTCAGGCCAAGGGCCACGATTACGACATGTGCGAACTGCTTGGCGGCGATGCCCGTTTGGCAGAAGAGTTTATGGGGGGTGACTTTGCCACTCTTTACCTTTCTCCGCGTGACTACCACCGCGTCCACATGCCATGTGACGGTACCCTGCGCGAAATGATTTACGTGCCGGGTGACCTGTTCTCTGTGAACCCGCTGACTGCGCAGAATGTACCCAACCTGTTTGCCCGAAATGAGCGCGTAGTGTGTATTTTTGATACAGACTTCGGCCCGCTGGCACAGGTACTGGTGGGTGCAACTATCGTTGGCAGCATGGAAACGGTATGGGCCGGCACTGTGACACCACCTACCGGGCCAAGTATCCGCCGCTGGCAATACCCGGCAGAAGGGACGAACGCTGTTGTACTGAAAAAAGGTGAGGAAATGGGCCGCTTTAAACTGGGCTCAACCGTTATCAACGTCTTCCCAGCCGGCAAAATTTCGTTTGCCGATAACGTCACACCGGAAACACCAACCCGCATGGCGCGCACTACGCGACCATCAAAGGTGCTGACGCCTGATTTTGCGGCATCGCCAACAAAACTGAAAACTAAGGGGCCATGTGCCCCTTTTTTGTACGAAAACTTAATCTGCGCCAATTTCCGTTCACCCTGATACCGTATTCTGGGTCACAGGCACTCACACGGATATGCGGCTTATGGCAAGATTTTCAGCGCCTCACCTGATAAAACTGGCTTTCTCGTTTGGTGTACCGCTTCTGGTACTCATGATGCCCAGCGACTGGATACCGATAGACGGTCTGACCGTCCTCCAGCACCGTCTGTTGGCAATCTTCCTTCTTGCTGCACTGCTCTGGGTTTTGGAGCCCGTTCCTGTCTTTGCCACCTCTATCCTGATCATTGCCCTTGAGCTCATCATGCTCTCCAACAAGGGGCTCAACCTGTTCCGAAGCGGCACATCCGATCACCCTTTTGGTGAACTGCTGCCCTATACCGACATACTGAGCGCGTTCTCCTCACCGATAATTATTCTGTTTATGGGCGGTTTTGCCCTTGCCATCGCAGCATCCAAATACGAGCTGGACAGCAACCTTGCCAGGGTTTTGCTCAAGCCCTTCGGCAATGAACCCCGTTTTATCATGCTGGGCCTGATGTTGATTACCGCCGTGTTCTCGATGTTTATGTCCAACACTGCCACCACAGTGATGATGCTGGCACTGCTGACACCGATAATCGCTTCAGTGCCAAAAGGCGATATCGGTATCAAGGCGTTGGTACTTTGCGTGCCGATTGCTGCCAACACCGGCGGTATTGCCACACCTATCGGCACCCCACCAAACGCCATCGCACTTCAGTACCTGACTGGGGAAAACACCATCAGCTTCCTCGAATGGATGTCGATGGGCCTGCCTTTTGTGGTTGTCCAGCTGGCCTTTGCCTGGTGGT
Source organism: Photobacterium sp. JCM 19050 (assembly GCA_001310455.1). GTDB lineage: Bacteria > Pseudomonadota > Gammaproteobacteria > Enterobacterales > Vibrionaceae > Parasalinivibrio. Next base: position 25,995 of record BAXG01000052.1, on the reverse strand, counting down.
TGCTGCAGAAGCTGTTCCCTTCCAGCCTGAAAAACGTCAACCTGCGCCTGGATGGCCGGTTTCAAAAGAGCTGGCAAGCCTGGGTGGTTTACTGCACGTTCGGCGGCACTATCCTGCTGTGGATGACCACCAGCCTGCACGGGATGAATACCTATGTGGTCTCAGTCGTACCGCTGGCCGTGTTTACCCTCACCGGCATCATGGGCAAAGAAGAGCTCAAGTTGATTAACTGGGATGTGCTTTGGCTGGTAGCCGGCGGTATTGCCATCGGTCTTGCGCTGGACAAAACCGGTCTGGCGGCTGCGCTGGCACATGCAGTGGATTACAGCACACTGACGCCGTTTGCCGTTGTGCTGACTCTTTCGATCATCTGCTGGCTAATGGCAAATTTTATGTCCAACACCGCCACGGCAAACCTGTTGATGCCAATAGCCGCGGCTGTTGCCTCATCCATGGAGAGCCTGACTCAACTGGGGGGTGTTCAGGGTTTGCTGGTTGTAGTCGCGTTTTCAGCCTCCCTTGGCATGATCCTGCCGGTTTCCACGCCACCTAACTCACTGGCCTACTCCACCGGCCTTATCGAGAGTAAGGACATGGCAAAAGCTGGCATAATTGTCGGAATTGTCGGCCTGGCTATCGTTTATACCGCTCTTCTGTTTTTGAACTAATATCCTGATTTTAAAACCAACGCAGTTTTTAAACGACTGCGTTGGTTTTGTTTTGCAAAATTTTCCCTTAAATGTATGACAAAATGGCCGATAAAGTTTTTTGATGACCCGACCTTCCAGGTCTGTTCCCATGAGTAGTGAACAATGAAGATTACAATAAAGACCAAACTGATTATCTCAATCGCCCTTATCGTGGCGTTAGTGAGTGCGGTTCAGGCCTGGATTTCCATTTCCAGCCTTCGCTCTACCACGCTTTCCAGTATTGAAACCCAGATGCACGACGCCGGAACGTCCACTTCAAGTTACATCAACAGTTGGCTTAACATTCGCAGTGACATGCTGGAAGCCAACATTCCTCTGATTGCCAGCGGTGAAAACGTTGACCGCGAAATGCTGCTGACCAAAAAAGCCGGCGATTTCCTTTCTGTGTACGCCGGTTTTACCAATGGCACCATTGCATGGGGTGACAAAACAGAAAGCTGGCCAGCCAACTATGACCCACGTACCCGCCTTGGTACCGTGACGCAATGGCAGCCGGAAAACGCATAATTACCGAACCATACCGAGACTTTGACGGCAGCATGGTCATCAGCATTGCTGAACCTTTCCACGGTCAGCGCCAGGGCGTCATCGCACTGGATGTGAAAGTGACTGACATCATCAACCAGATCCTCAACCTGGATTTGAAGAATGACGGGTTTGCGTTCCTGGTAGACGGTGAGAACCGAGTTGTTGCGTACAAAGACAATGCGCTGGTAGGCAAAGATGCCACAGCCATTGACAGCGACCTGACTTCCCACAAATTGGATTCCATGAAACAGCGTGGTGGCCTGAATACCTACGTGTCTGATTCAGACAAAACTACCAAACTGATTTCAGTCATCCCGGTTGAAGGCACTAATTGGACACTGGGTATTGTGGAAGACCAGAGCCTGGCCTTCGCGTCTGTCACCAGCAGCATTTACTACACCATTGCAGCCTCAATTCTCCTGTTCGCAGTATTGGCACTGGCCGGAGCCGCAGTAATCAGCAAACTGCTACGCCCACTGTCTGACCTCAATGATGCGGTGAGCAAACTTGCCCAGGGTGAAGGAGACCTCACCCAGCGACTGGCAATCGTTAACCACGATGAAATTGGTATGCTGGCTGAAAGCGTCAACCGTTTCCTGACCCAGCTCCAGCAGATGATCAAACACATCGTCGGCCAGACCGAGTCCCTGACAGATTATGCTGCTGATTCCCGCCATCTGGCTGAATCAGCCGCCAGTGTCATTCAACACCAACAGAACGATGTCGACCAGATTGCCACTGCTATCCATGAGATGTCCGCCACGGCCAACGAGGTGGCGAGCCACGCTGAGATGACCGCCAACGCCGCTCAGGCATCTGAAACCTCCTGCCAGGAAGGTATCAGTGTGATCAGTGAAAACCGTGCAGGAATTGCAGCGCTGGCCGGGCAAATCCAGGATGCGGCGGAAGTTATCGAAAAACTTGATGCCAACGCGCAGAGCATCAACCAGATTGTTTCGACCATTCAAGGTATTGCTGAACAGACCAACCTGCTGGCACTGAATGCCGCCATAGAAGCTGCCCGTGCCGGTGAGCAGGGTCGCGGGTTTGCCGTAGTGGCAGATGAAGTTCGCGTCCTCAGCCGCCGTACCCATGATTCCACCGAAGAGATCCGTAGCATGATCGAAAACCTGCAGGCCAATACCCAGCAGGCGGTCCGTACCATGAAGCAGAGCAACGAACAGGCAGAAATCAGCGTAACCCACGCTGAAAAAGCCAGTGAGAAACTCAATGAGATTACCCTGGCTATCAGCGAAATTTCCCAGATGGCATTTCAGATCGCCAGCGCCGCAGAAGAGCAGCGTGCGGTAACAGATGACATCAGCCGCAATACCCAGGCTATCAAGGATGTGTCTGACCAGGTGGCGCAACAGGCTATTACCAGCCGCACCCAGGCCGAGAATATCGACAGCGCGGTGCAGAACGTACGTCGCGATATCTGTCGCTTCCGGGTGTAATCCCCAAGCGTGTATCTATGTGAGGGCTGCATTGTTGCAGCCCTTTGTTTTTCCAAATATTGTATACACTTACCCACTACTCATGGACCGAGTATGCAATACGAATGGCTGGCCATTGTCGCCGCCTCCCTCTGGGCACTCTCCAGTATTCTCTCTATCACTCCAGCCCGGCATTTGGGCACCTTTGCCTATAGCCGCTGGCGTATGGGATGTGTCACCGTGATTCTCGGGTCTGCCGCGCTGGTGACCGGGGGCTGGTCCACATTGGGCAGCCAGGATCTGCTTCCGATGATCCTCTCCGGGTTTATCGGGATTTTTATCGGGGACACAGCGCTGTTTTCTTGCTTGAACCGGCTCGGTCCACGCCGGGCCGGACTTCTGTTCTCCTGTCATGCAGTATTTTCAGCCCTGCTGGGTTACTGGCTGTTTGCAGAAACTCTCACCGGCTGGCGGTTTTTAGGGGCGGCTATGGTGTTCAGTGGCGTCATGATTGCCGTTTTTTATGGTTCCCGGAAAGACAGCCACCAGTGGGAAGAGGTTCGGGGGAATATCTATATCGCCGTCGGGCTTGGTTTATTGGCGGCATTTTGCCAAGCGGTGGGCGGCGTACTCGCCAAGCCGGTAATGGTAACAGACGTTGATGCCATCGCTGCCTCTGCGGTCCGGATGGCAACCGCCTTCACCGCTCATTTCCTGCTGTTGCTCTCCGGTATCCGGGTGGCAAAGGCCTACCAGCATCAACCTGCAAGTGTTTGGCATGACGGCCGTCAATGCTTTTCTTGCCATGGGAGTCGGGATGACTTTGATCCTGTATGCCCTGAAATACGGCGATGTCGGCATGGTCGCAATTCTTTCTTCCATGTCACCGGTATTGGTGTTGCCAATGCTCTGGCTTTTTACCCGAAAAAAACCGGCGTGGACGTCCTGGCTGGGGGCATGTATTGCCGCAACGGGAACCGTGTTGATCCTCAGCCAGTAAGTATTCAGTCAAATCCAAATGAGATTTATTTTCATTTAATATTTTTGTGTGTATAGTATGCCCATCTGCACGGCCTTGAAATATCTTTGCAGACAACGGAAAAAGACAGCGAAAACCCGCGCAGGTAATGCCTGATGGAATGGTATGCCTCGCGGGCTTTTGTTGGGCTGGTTTAAGCCCGGTCTACCGGGAAGGCAATCACGGTATCTATGTGATCCTGGCTTAGCGCCAGCATCACCAGACGGTCAATTCCCATCGCCACGCCGGCGCAATCCGGTAAGCCAGAGCGCAGAGCTTCAATCAGGTTGAAATCGATAGGTTGAGGATCACGCCCCATCATCTCACGCTTCTTATTGTCATCTTCAAAGCGGATGAGTTGCTCATCGGCATCCTGAAGTTCGTGGAAACCGTTCGCAAGTTCGATGCCCTTGTAATACACCTCAAAACGCTCAGCAACCCTTGTATCATCCGGGTTAATTTTGGCCAGCGCAGCCTGGCTCGCGGGAAAGTCATAGACAAATGCCGGCACTGTTTTGCCAATTTTTGCCTCCACACCGACACTGAACAAAAGCTGTAACAGGGTATCTCTGTCTTCTTCTTCAGAGGCAATGTCAGCCAATCCCAACTTTTCTGCCGCAGCGCGCAGTGTGTCCATATCCGCTTCGAGCGGGCATACATTCAGCGTAGAAAGAAAAGCCTGTTGGTAGGTCATACGCTCTGCCAAAGGACACTTCAGGACAGCCATCAGCATCGCGTCCATTTCATCCATCAATGCATGATGATCGAATCCGGGACGGTACCACTCCAGCATGGTGAATTCCGGGTTGTGCCAACGCCCGGCTTCTTCATTGCGAAATGATTTACACAGTTGGAATATCGGCCCGCTTCCTGCAGCCAGCAGGCGTTTCATATGGAATTCCGGGCTGGTCATCAGATGAAGCGGTACACCATTGTTGTAGCCGGGTCCGACAAACTCTGTCTGGAAAGCATGAAGGTGGATATCAGTGACCGCGGCCTGGCTCATAGCCGGTGTCTCCACTTCCCATACCCCCCGGGATGTAAAAAACGCCCGTATGTCAGCCATGATCCCCGCTCGGGCCCTGAGGTTTTCAATTGACGCTGAAGGTTTCCACTGCGCTGTCATTTTCAGTTTTTCCAGTTAACGCAAATATGGCAGGTATTCTAGCGCTTCCGGTCTGCATCCCTCCAGCTAACGCTGCTAACCATTGATTTATGAAAAATTATTAATAGAAGGGCCGTTAATGAATTAAGTGCAAGAAATCAACACCATAAACACCAGCCACAGTCAAAGCGGCAAATTCCAAATTTTAACGAATCAATTCACGGGACAAATAGTAAATTACGCTTTAAAAGCAACAGGTTAAAAAAGAGAAAAGAAACACGAAAGTTACGTGCACAAAACAATTTTGAACATTAAACCATCCTCTTTAACAATCAAAATCGTTCATATGAAGTGACTAAGATCACATTTATTGTCATATCTTTTATATCTGCCCAGTTTTCCGTAGGAAAAACCCATCAAAATCAAATTTTCCTCCTATTTCCTCCCTTAGAATACCCGCAGATATTTCAAGGTCAGATGTGACCGTTCACATCTTTTCATTTTTCAAAGTTACTCCCCGGAGGATAACTGTGCAGATTATTACCACAGATATCGCTGTTGTAGGCGCCGGTGGTGCGGGCCTGCGTGCCGCCATTGCTGCTGCTGAGGCGAATCCAGAAATGGAAATCTCCCTGATTTCCAAGGTTTACCCAATGCGCTCACACACCGTTGCAGCCGAAGGTGGTTCTGCAGCTGTTATCAAGGACGAGGACAGCCTGGATAACCACTTCAACGATACTGTTGGTGGTGGTGACTGGCTTTGTGAACAGGATGTTGTTGAGTATTTCGTGGAAAACGCTACCCGCGAAATGATCCAGCTGGAACAATGGGGCTGCCCATGGAGCCGTAAGGACAACGGCGAAGTAAACGTACGCCGTTTCGGTGGTATGAAGGTTGAGCGCACTTGGTTTGCCGCAGATAAAACCGGCTTCCACATGCTTCACACCCTGTTCCAGACCTCTATCAAGTACAAGCAAATCAAGCGCCTTGACGAGTACTTCGTTGTAGATCTGCTGGTTGTAGAAGGCGAAGTACAAGGCCTTATCGCTATTCACATGTCTGAAGGCGAGCTGGTTTGTATCAAGGCGAAATCTGTGGTTCTGGCCACGGGTGGTGCAGGCCGTGTATACAGCTGCAACACTAACGGCGGTATTGTTACCGGTGACGGCATGGCAATGGCATTCCGCCACGGCGTACCTCTGCGTGACATGGAATTTGTTCAGTACCACCCAACCGGCCTGCCAGGCACTGGTATCCTGATGACTGAAGGCTGCCGCGGTGAAGGCGGTATCATCGTGAACAAACACGGTTACCGTTACCTGCAAGATTATGGCATGGGCCCGGAAACCCCTGTTGGCCAGCCAAAGAACAAGTACATGGAACTGGGTCCTCGCGACAAGGTTTCTCAGGCTTTCTGGCACGAACTGCAAAAAGGCAACACCATCAAGCACCCTCTGGGCGATGTTGTTCACCTGGATCTGCGCCACCTGGGCGAAGAATACCTCCACGAGCGTCTGCCGTTCATCTGTGAACTGGCTAAAGCGTACGTGAACGTTGACCCAGCGAAAGAGCCGATTCCAATCCGTCCAACCGTGCACTACACCATGGGTGGTATTGAGACTGACAACCACAACGAAACCCGTATCAAAGGTCTGTTCGCTGTGGGCGAGTGTTCGTCTGTTGGTCTGCACGGTGCAAACCGTCTGGGCTCAAACTCTTTGGCTGAGCTGGTTGTATTTGGCCGCGTTGCCGGTGAAGGTGCAGCTAAGCGTGCGCAAGAATTCAAAGGCTGGGATGACGCAGCCATTGCTGAACAGGTTAAGGTAGTTGAAGAGCGTATCAATGCACTGCTGAGCCAGGAAGGCGACGAAAACTGGGCTGACATCCGTAAGGAAATGGGCGACTCCATGGAAGCCGGTTGTGGTATCTACCGTCGTGAAGACCTGATGCAGGAAACCGTCGACAAACTGGCTGAGCTGAAAGAGCGTTACAAGCGCATCAGCATCAAAGACAAAGGCAAGGTATTCAACACCGACCTGCTGTACGCAATTGAAGTAGGTTACGGTCTGGAAGTAGCAGAAGCCATGGCGCACTCCGCTATCCTGCGTCGTGAATCACGTGGTGCTCACCAGCGTCTGGACGAAGGCTGCACTGAGCGCGATGACGCGAACTTCCTCAAGCACTCACTGGCGTATTTCAACCCAGAAGGCGGTGCACCGCGTATCGAATACAGCGATGTGACTATCACCAAGTCTCAACCTAAGGCCCGTCTGTACGGCGCAGCTGCAGAAGAAGCAGAAGCGGCGGCGAAGAAGGCAGCAGCAGAGGAGCACGCGTAATGTCAGCTACCCGCGTACAGAAGATTGATATTCTGCGTTATGACCCGGAGAAGGACGCAGAACCATACTTCCAAACGTTTGAAGTTCCGTTTAACGAAACCCTGTCTGTACTGGATGCGCTGGGTTACGTAAAAGACTACCTGGACAAGGATCTGGCGTACCGCTGGTCTTGCCGTATGGCCATCTGTGGCTCTTGCGGCATCATGGTTAATGGTGTGCCAAAGCTGGCATGTAAGACCTTCCTGCGTGATTACAAAGACGGCCTTAAGATCGAGCCTCTGGCAAACTTTGCTATCGAGAAAGACCTGATTGTTGATATGACCCCGTTCATCGAGCGTCTGGAAGCCATCAAGCCTTACATCATCGGTAACAACCGTACGCCTGAAGACGGTCCAAACAACCAGACTCCTGAACAGCTTGCCAAGTACAAGCAGTTCTCGGGCTGTATCAACTGTGGCCTGTGCTATGCAGCCTGCCTCAGTTTGGTCTGAACCCTGAATTTATCGGCCCTGCTGCCCTCACCCTGGCTCACCGCTACAACCTCGACAGCCGTGACAACGGTAAAGAAGAGCGTATGGCGCTGATTAACGGTGAAAACGGCGCTTGGGGTTGTACTTTCGTTGGTTACTGTTCTGAAGTGTGTCCAAAGAGTGTTGATCCTGCTTCTGCGGTTAACCAGGGCAAAGTCGTGTCTTCTCAGGACTTTGTTATCGCCATGCTGAAACCTCAGGAGGCCTAAGGATGAGTAACCGTAAACCTTACGTTCGCGAAATGACCCGCACCTGGTGGAAGGACAACCCGTTCTACCGCTTCTACATGGTGCGTGAAGCCACTGTGCTGCCACTGATCTTCTTTACTCTGAGCTTGACCTTCGGTCTGGGTGCCCTGGTGAAAGGTCCGGAAGCATGGAATACCTGGCTGGGCTTTATGTCCAACCCAGTGGTTATCGTTGTGAACATCGTGGCACTGGCAGCGAGCCTTTTCCACGCTCAGACTTTCTTCAGCATGATGCCTCAGGTAGTGCCAATCCGCCTGAAGGGTAAAAAGCTGGATAAGAAAATTATCGTTCTGGCGCAGTGGGCTGCAGTAGCTGCCATCACTGTTGTGGCTCTGATTCTGGTTTAAGGAGATCTCAAGGTGATTAATACCAATCCAAAACGTTCTGATGAACCAGTATGGTGGGGTCTGTTCGGTGCTGGCGGTACCTGGTTTGCAATGATCACTCCGGTCACCATTCTGGTGCTGGGTATCATGGTACCAATGGGTATGCTGGATGCTGAAACCCTGAGCTATGACCGTGTGGTTGGTTTCGTAACCAGCATCATTGGTGCTCTGTTCACTATCGGTACTCTGGCCCTGCCTATGTGGCACGCCATGCACCGTCTGCACCACGGTATGCACGACCTGAAGTTCCACACCGGTACTGCAGGCAAGGTTGCATGCTACGCAACAGCATTCCTGGTAAGCGCCCTGGCGGTTGTCTTCATCATTATGCTGTAAGCGATAACCAATAAGAAAAAAGCACCCGAGGGTGCTTTTTTTGTACCTGTTTATTGCCCACTTTCAGGTAACAAAAAAAGCGCCCGAAGGCGCTTTTTAATGAAAGCCGGAAATTACTTAACGCGGCTAACGTATTCTGCAGAGCGGGTGTCTACCTTGATCACTTCACCGATTTGGATGAACAGAGGTACACGAACCACGGCTCCTGTGCTCAGGGTCGCAGGCTTGCCGCCGGTACCTTGAGTATCACCTTTCAGACCTGGGTCAGTCTCAACAACTTCCAGCTCAACGAAGTTTGGTGGAGTTACGTTGATTGGGTTGCCATTCCACAGGGTCAGGGTACAGGTGTTGTTTTCTACCAGCCACTTAGCATTGTCACCAACGGCCTTCATATCAGCAGCAATCTGCTCGAAGGTTTCGTTGTTCATAAAGTGGTAGAATTCACCGTCGTTGTACAGGTAGTCCAGGTCCATATCGACAACGTCTGCTGCTTCTACGCTGTCACCAGACTTGAAGGTTTTTTCCAGAACTTTGCCTGAAAGCAGTTTACGAATTTTAACGCGGTTAAAAGCCTGGCCTTTACCTGGCTTAACGAATTCGTTTTCGATAATGACACATGGTTCATTATCGAGCATAATTTTCATCCCGCCACGGAATTCGTTGGTGCTGAAAGACGCCATGTTATTCCTCTTGAATTACTCGAGTTGTCACAAATGCCGCACATAATAACCCGAAATCCCGCATCTGTTGAGCAGAACTGGATCAAAGAACTGGCAAATGCGATCTCTGAACCGGCTAAATTGCTGGATTTACTTGAAATCGATGACGCCGCACTCTGGAAAGGGATTGATGCGCGCAAATTGTTTGCTCAAAGGGTACCCCTGAGTTTTGTCGAACGGATGGAAAAAGGCAATCCGGACGACCCGCTTTTGCGCCAGGTTTTACCGGTCAGTGACGAATTCGCAGACGTCGCAGGTTTTACCGCTGACCCCCTTGAAGAGCAGCAAAATGCTATCCCCGGCCTTTTGCACAAATACCGCAACCGGGTGCTGATGATCGTCAAAGGTGGCTGTGCGGTTAACTGTCGTTACTGTTTCCGCCGACATTTCCCGTATCAGGATAACAAAGGCAGCAAAGACAACTGGAAGGCAGCAGTAAAATATATCGCCGCTCATCCCGAGCTCAACGAGGTCATTCTTTCCGGTGGTGATCCACTGATGGCAAAAGACCATGAGCTCGAATGGCTCGTTGATGCCATTGCCAACGTCCCTCATATCAAGCGCCTTAGGATCCATACGCGCCTTCCGGTGGTCATTCCGACCCGCATCACTCCGACGCTCTGTGAGTTGCTATCATCGACCCGGCTACAAGTCGTTCTGGTTACCCACATTAACCATGCCAATGAAATAGACGACTCGCTACGCCACGCTGTTGCGAAACTAAAGTCTGCTGGTGTAACCATGTTAAACCAGGGAGTGCTGCTGAAAGACGTGAACGACTCCGTCCCTGCTTTAGTCAACCTTTGCGAGACGTTGTTTGAAGCCGGTATTTTGCCTTACTACCTACATGTCCTCGACAAGGTAAAAGGGGCCGCTCACTTTTTGGTTCCGGATGATGAAGCCAAAGCCTGATGGCAGAAGTGATTAAGCAGCTCTCGGGATACATGGTACCGAAATTGACCCGTGAAATTGGCGGACGGGCCAGCAAAACACCGTTGGACCTACACCTGGAATAGCGTACTTCCAGTGGTGCGAGTAGAACAGATTCACTTGTCATCACCATAAAAATTTCTCGTCATTTCGCCCTCGATTTTTCATCAATTCCATCGCATCATGCGCATACCTTTCCGGCCTGGAAAGGTCTGTGCGCATCCTGCGCCGAGCCTTTACCCGTATTAAGAGACATTAATGAAAATAGGCATTCTGTCCCAGGGGCCTGAGCTCTATTCAACACGCCGACTGGTAGAAGCGTGTGAGCAGCGCGGCCATGAAGTGCAGGTTATCAATACCCTGCATTGCTACATGAACATCAACTCAGTTAAGCCGTCAGTAAACTATGAAGGCAGAGATTTGGAGTTTGATGCAATCATTCCGCGTATAGGCGCTGACATCACTTTCTACGGGTGCTCCGTTGTCCGTCAGTTTGAAATGATGAACGTATTCTCAGTGAACAGCTCAATCGCGATTTCCCGCTCCCGCGATAAGCTCCGTGCACTGCAACTTCTGAGCCGCGCCGGTATTGGCATGCCAGTTACCGGTTTTGCCAGCAAACCAGATGACGTCAAAGACGTGATTAAAATGGTAGGTGGCGCACCTGTGGTGATTAAACTGCTCGAAGGTACGCAGGGTATTGGTGTCGTCTTGGCGGAAACCCAGAAAGCGGCAGAAAGTGTTATCGAAGCCTTTATGGGCCTGAAAGCTAACATCCTGGTTCAGGAGTTTATCGAAGAAGCCGGTGGCGCAGATCTGCGTTGCTTCGTAGTGGGCGATAAAGTGATTGCGGCAATGATGCGCCAGGCACCAGAAGGTGAATTTCGCTCTAACCTGCACCGCGGCGGCTCTGCACAGCTGGTGAAAATCACTCCAGAAGAGCGTCGTACTGCCGTTGCAGCGGCCAAGGCTATGGCCTTAGTGTTGCTGGTGTGGATCTCCTGCGCTCTAAGCGTGGCCCGCTCATAATGGAAGTAAACTCGTCACCGGGTCTTGAGGGTATTGAGAAATCAACAGGCAAAGATATTGCTGGCCTGATTGTCGAATACATCGAAAAGAATGCCGGCAAACGTAAGATTGGCACTGCAGCATAACACAGCCAATTGAAATGATACTGAGCAGGGGAAACCCTGCTTTTTTGTACCTGAATAAAGGTGCTGGGTGCTTCAGAGTTGAAAGCGATTGCCTCAAAGGCAAATGGGTTTTTATCGATCTGGTCGACGTTTTAGTCTCGAACATCAGATATAAAAAAACCGGGTCAAAGACCCGGTTCTTTTATTCGCTTAAGCGAACTGCTTACTCAGCGGCAGCTTCTTCCTGAACTTCAGGACGATCAACCAGCTCGATATAAGCCATAGGTGCGTTATCACCAGCGCGGAAACCGCACTTCAGGATACGGGTGTAACCGCCCTGACGGTTGGCGAAACGTGGACCCAGTTCGTTAAACAGTTTTGCCACAACTTCGTTGTCACGAGTGCGGGCGAATGCCAGACGACGGTTAGCAACGCTGTCTGTCTTGGCAAGTGTAATCAGAGGCTCAATTACACGACGCAGTTCTTTCGCTTTAGGCAGAGTTGTTTTGATAACTTCGTGAGTTACCAGTGAGCTTGCCATGTTGCGGAACATCGCCTGGCGATGGCTGCTGTTGCGATTGAGCTGACGACCACTCTTACGATGGCGCATGACCTAATCCTTCTAACTAAAAATCAGAATCTGATTAATCTTCAGCGATTGATGCTGGCGGCCAGTTTTCCAGGCGCATGCCCAGAGACAGACCACGAGATGCCAGCACGTCTTTAATCTCAGTGAGAGACTTCTTACCCAGGTTAGGCGTCTTAAGAAGCTCAACCTCGGTACGCTGTACCAGATCACCGATGTAGTGGATCGCTTCTGCTTTCAAACAGTTAGCAGAGCGAACAGTTAGTTCGAGATCGTCTACCGGACGCAGCAGGATTGGGTCGAACTCTGGCTTCTCTTCTTTCTCTTCTGGTACACGAACGTCACGCAGGTCAACAAACGCTTCCAGCTGTTCAGCCAGAATAGTTGCTGCACGGCGGATCGCTTCTTCAGGATCCAACGTACCGTTAGTTTCCATATCGATAACCAGCTTGTCGAGGTCAGTACGCTGTTCAACACGCGCTGCTTCTACAGAGTAGGCAATACGGTCTACTGGCTGAACGTTGCATCAACAAGCAAACGGCCGATTGGACGCTCGTCTTCTTCAGTATGAATGCGAGCAGAAGCTGGCACGTAACCACGACCACGTTCAACTTTGATGCGCATGCTTACAGAAGCATTAGAATCAGTGATGTGGCAAATTACATGCTCAGGGTTCGCAATCTCGACACCACCATCGTGGATGATGTCACCTGCTACAACAGGACCTGCACCAGATTTGTTGAGGGTCAGGATCGCTTCGTCCTTTCCTTCGATCTTAACAGCCAAGCCTTTCAGGTTCAGCAGGATTTCCATAATGTCTTCCTGCACACCCTCTTTGGTGCTGTACTCATGTAACACGCCGTCGATTTCTACTTCTGTTACCGCACAACCCGGCATAGAAGAGAGAAGGATACGACGTAGCGCGTTACCCAGAGTGTGACCAAAACCACGCTCAAGTGGTTCCAGCGTGACTTTTGCATGGGTCTGGTTAACTTGTTCGATGTCAACCAGACGCGGCTTAAGAAATTCTGTTACAGAACCCTGCATTGTGTCCTCTCTTTTGTTTAGCCTTACTTAGAGTAAAGCTCGACGATCAGGTGTTCGTTGATGTCAGCAGACAGATCTGAACGTTCTGGCAGACGCTTGAATACGCCTTCCATCTTGCTGTTGTCTACTTCGATCCAGGTAGCCTGTTCACGCTGTGCAGCAATCTCCAGAGCAGCCTTAACACGTGCTTGGTTCTTAGCTTTTTCGCGAACGCTGATTACGTCGTTAGCTGAAACCTGGAATGAAGGAATGTTTACAACCTTACCATTCACCAGAATCGCTTTGTGGCTTACCAGCTGACGTGCTTCTGCGCGAGTTGCGCCAAAACCGATGCGGTAAACGACGTTGTCCAGACGACCTTCCAGCAGCTGCAGCAGGTTTTCACCAGTGTTGCCTTTCAGGCGAGCAGCTTCTTTGTAGTAGTTACGGAATTGTTTTTCCAGTACGCCATAGATACGACGAACTTTTTGCTTCTCGCGAAGCTGTACGCCGTACTCAGACAGACGACCACGGCGAGCACCGTGTACGCCTGGCGCGTTGTCAATCTTACACTTGGTATCGATCGCGCGTACGCCTGATTTCAGAAACAGGTCTGTACCTTCGCGACGGCTAAGCTTCAGCTTAGGACCCAAATATCTTGCCATGTTCTTTCTCCAGTGTTCCCAGAAACTGCGTTAAACGCGACGTTTCTTAGGTGGACGACAACCGTTGTGAGGGATCGGAGTCGCATCAACAATGTTGGTGATACGGAAACCAGCCGCGTTCAGAGCGCGGATAGTAGACTCACGACCTGGACCTGGGCCCTTCACCATCACTTCCAGGTTCTTAACGCCATACTCTTTGGCCATTTCGCCAGCGCGCTCTGCAGCAACCTGTGCAGCGAACGGAGTAGACTTACGAGAACCACGGAAACCTGAACCACCGGCAGTTGCCCAAGACAGAGCATTACCTTGACGGTCAGTAATGGTTACGATTGTGTTGTTGAAAGAAGCATGGATGTGCGCTACGCCATCAGCTACTTGCTTGCGTACGCGCTTACGAGCGCGAGTTGGTTGTTTAGCCATTGTACCCTACCCCGATTATTTCTTGATAGGCTTGCGCGGACCCTTACGGGTGCGAGCGTTAGTCTTAGTACGCTGACCACGCACAGGCAAGCTGCGACGGTGGCGCAAACCACGGTAACAACCAAGGTCCATAAGACGCTTGATGTTCATTGAAACTTCACGGCGTAGATCACCTTCAACGGTGTACTTAGCTACACCTTCGCGCAGTTGATCCAGCTGCTCTTCTGACAGTTCACTGATCTTAGTGCTCTCAGCAATACCTACATCAGCCAGGATGGCTTTAGAAGTAGTTTTGCCGACGCCATAAATCGCAGTCAATGCGATTACAGCGTGCTTGTGATCAGGAATGTTAATGCCTGCGATACGGGCCACTATTCACTCCTAGTTTACGTTTAATTGCGCCGCTACAAAGCCCGTTCAGGATACGTAGCGACTTTACCACAATTACACACATAAGGTGGGCTGGCTAATGTAGCCAGCCTGCCCTATTTTTGCAAGAAAAAATTTCTGCGATTAGCCTTGGCGTTGCTTATGCTTAGGCTCGCTGCAGATCACGCGAACTACACCGTTACGCTTGATCACTTTGCAGTTACGGCAGATTTTCTTAACGGAAGCACGAACTTTCATTGCTAAACTCCGTAAACGACAATCTGAATTAACGACCGTAGCCTTTCAGATTGGCTTTTTTCAACACGGACTCATACTGATTTGACATCAAATGAGTCTGCACCTGAGCCATAAAGTCCATGATAACCACAACCACGATGAGAAGTGACGTACCACCGAAGTAGAAACGTACATTCATGGTCAGCATCATGAATTCGGGGATCAGACAGATGAAGGTAATGTAAAGTGCACCGGCCAAAGTCAGGCGGGTCATTACTTTATCAATATACTTCGCAGTCTGCTCGCCCGGACGAATACCAGGTACGAACGCGCCGGACTTCTTCAGGTTATCTGCTGTCTCGCGAGGGTTAAACACCAACGCGGTATAGAAGAAGCAGAAGAAGATAATTGCAGTGGCATACAGGATAACATACAGCGGCTGTCCAGGGCTAAGGGCAAGCGAAATATCGCTCAACCAACCCAGACCTTCGCTCTGTCCAAACCACTGAGCCAGTGTGCTTGGGAACAGGATGATACTGGATGCAAAAATCGCTGGAATAACGCCTGCCATGTTTACTTTCAATGGCAGGTGAGTGCTCTGGGCTGCAAAAACCTTACGGCCTTGCTGGCGTTTAGCATAGTTAACGACGATACGACGCTGACCACGCTCCATGAACACTACAAAATAAATTACAGCGAAAGCAATAACTGCAATCAAGAACAGAAGAAGAACGTGCAATTCGCCTTGACGCGCTTGCTCGATGGTCTGTCCAATCGCGTTAGGCAAACCCGCAACGATACCGGTGAAAATAATCAGCGATATACCGTTACCAATACCGCGTTCGGTGATTTGTTCGCCCAGCCACATCAGGAACATGGTTCCGGTAACCAGACTCACCACCGCGGTGAAGTAGAAACCAAGGCCCGGTGCTGCCACCAGGCCAGGAATCATACTTGGTAACCCCGTTGCAATACCAATTGCTTGGAAGGTTGCCAACACAAGCGTGCCATATCGAGTGTACTGGCTAATCTTACGACGGCCAGACTCCCCTTCTTTCTTAAGCTCAGCCAATGCTGGATGAACTACAGTCAGCAACTGGACGATAATCGATGCCGAAATGTACGGCATGATGCCCAGCGCCAAGATAGATGCACGCTCCAAGGCACCACCAGAGAACATGTTAAACAGTTCAATAATGGTACCTTGTTGCTTTTCGAACAGATCGGCAAGTACAGCAGCGTCAATACCAGGAATTGGCACAAAAGATCCGGCACGGAACACGAGCAGTGCGCCCACTACAAAGAGGAGACGACGTTTGAGCTCCGACAGTCCACCTTTTGCGCTATTAAAGTTAAGTCCTGGTTGTTTAGCCATCTGTACCTCGTCCTCGAGTTAATTATTCCTCGACTTTACCGCCCGCAGCTTCGATTGCAGCTTTCGCGCCTTTAGTCACGCGCAGACCTTTAACAGTCACTGCACGGTCAATTTCGCCAGACAGAACAACTTTAACGAATTCGATGTTCTTAGTCACAACGTTTGCCGCTTTCAGTGAGTTCAGGTCTACGATTTCACCTTCAACTTGCTTCAGTTCGCCAAGACGAACTTCTGCTGTTACCAGGCTCTTGCGAGAAGTGAAACCGAACTTAGGCAGACGCTGTTTCAGAGGCATTTGACCGCCTTCGAAACCTGGACGCACACTGCCGCCAGAACGTGACTTTTGACCTTTGTGACCACGGCCGCCTGTTTTACCCAGCCAGAACCGATACCACGGCCAACGCGCTTCTTAGAAGGCTTAGAACCTGCAGCAGGAGACAGAGTATTCAAACGCATTCTGATTACTCCTCTACTTTAACCATGTAGTAAACTTGATTGATCATGCCGCGTACGCAAGCAGTATCTTCAAGTTCAACAGTG
Source organism: Photobacterium sp. JCM 19050 (assembly GCA_001310455.1). Classification (GTDB taxonomy): domain Bacteria; phylum Pseudomonadota; class Gammaproteobacteria; order Enterobacterales; family Vibrionaceae; genus Parasalinivibrio. The sequence continues at coordinate 9,359 of BAXG01000052.1, read as the reverse complement.
TGGTTGATACGACGAAGGCCCAGGCCACGCAGAGTAGCTTTATGCTTCGGCAGACGACCGATAGAGCTACGAGTCTGAGTTACTTTGATTTTCTTAGTCATATCTCATTACCCCAGAATTTCGTTTACTGGCAGGCCACGCTTAGCAGCTACCATTTCTGGAGACTTCATACCACCCAGGGCATCGATCGTTGCACGAACGATGTTAATTGGGTTGGTAGAACCGTATGCTTTAGACAGAACGTTGCGAACACCCGCAACTTCCAGAACTGCACGCATAGCACCACCGGCGATGATACCTGTACCCTCAGAAGCAGGCTGCATGTACACCTTAGAACCAGTGTGAACGCCTTTAACTGGGTGGAACAGAGTGCCGTCGTTCAGGGCGATAGTCACCATGTTACGACGAGCTTTTTCCATAGCCTTTTGGATAGCCGCAGGAACTTCACGGGCTTTGCCGTAACCGAAACCTACGCGACCATTACCGTCACCAACTACAGTCAGTGCGGTGAAGCTGAAGATACGACCACCTTTTACGGTTTTCGATACACGATTTACCGCAATCAGCTTCTCGTGCAGATCAGCTTGTTGTTTATCGATTGCCATTATTCCACCTACCTTAGAATTTCAGACCGGCTTCACGGGCAGCTTCTGCCAGTGCAGCCACACGGCCGTGGTATTGGAAACCGGAACGATCGAACGCAACAGCAGTTACGCCTTTCTCGATAGCACGTTCTGCAACGAGTTTACCTACAACTGCAGCGGCTTCAGTGTTACCGGTGTACTTAACTTGCTCACGGATCGCTTTTTCTACGGTAGACGCGGCAGCGATAACTTCAGAGCCGTTTGACGCGATTACCTGTGCATACACGTGGCGAGGAGTACGGTGTACCACCAGGCGAGTAGCACCGAGTTCAGCAATCTTGCGACGTGGTTTTGTCGCACGACGGATACGAGCTGCTTTCTTATCCATAGTGTTATACCTTACTTCTTCTTAGCTTCTTTAGTGCGCACAACTTCATCAGCGTAACGAACACCTTTACCTTTGTAAGGCTCTGGTGCGCGGTATGCGCGGATGTCAGCGGCAACCTGACCAACCACCTGCTTATCGATACCAGTGATAACGATTTCAGTTTGGCTTGGGCATTCAGCTTTGATACCAGCTGGAAGTTCGTGCTCAACAGGGTGAGAGAAACCAAGAGTCAGGTTTACCTTGTTGCCTGCAACGTTTGCACGATAACCAACGCCTTTCAGAACCAGCTTCTTGGTGAAGCCTTCGGTAACACCGATAACCATAGCGTTTACCAGCGCACGTGCAGTACCGGCTTGAGCGTTAGCTTTAACGATACCTTCACGTGGAGCAAACTTAACTTGGTTTTCTTCCTGGCTCATTTCAACAGCGTCATTAACAACACGGGTCAGTTCACCCTTGCTGCCTTTAACTGTGATTTCCTGACCGTTCAGCTTAACCTCTACGCCGGCAGGAATAACTACTGGTGCCTTAGCAACACGAGACATTATATCCTCCTTAAGCTACGTAGCAGATGATCTCGCCGCCCAGACCCGCTTTGCGAGCGGCACGGTCAGTCATCAGGCCTTTTGAGGTTGAAACTACAGCAACACCCAGGCCGCCCATTACGCTTGGCAGTTCATCTTTTTTCTTATAGATGCGCAGACCAGGACGTGATACACGTTGGATTTGCTCGATTACAGGCTTAGCCTGGAAGTACTTCAGAGTTACTTCCAATTCTGGCTTAGCTTCGCCGCTAACGGCGTAATCAGCGATATAACCTTCTTCTTTCAGCAGATTGGCAATTGCCACTTTCAGCTTTGATGAAGGCATAGAAACAGCAACTTTGTTTGCTGCTTGACCATTGCGGATGCGGGTCAGCATATCCGAAATCGGATCTTGCATGCTCATATGTCTTTACTCCCGTAATTCTCTAGTGCAATTACCAGCTTGCCTTGCGCAGGCCAGGGATCTCGCCTTTCATGCAAGCTTCACGAAGCTTGATGCGGCTCAGACCGAACTTACGCAGGTAGCCGTGTGGACGACCAGTCTGGTTACAGCGGTTACGCTGACGAGACTTGGCAGAATCACGAGGAAGAGACTGAAGCTTCAGGACTGCATCCCAACGCTCTTCGTCTGACGCGTTAACGTTGCTAATGATTGCTTTCAGCTCAGCACGCTTCTCAGCGAACTTAGCTACCAGCTTTGCACGCTTAACTTCACGTGCCTTCATTGATTGTTTAGCCATAACAGTAACCCTTCACCTTACTTGCGGAATGGGAAGTTAAAGGCAGCCAGCAGAGCTCGACCTTCCTCATCATTGCGCGCAGTAGTGGTGATGGTGATATCCATACCACGAACGCGATCGACTTTGTCGTAGTCGATTTCCGGGAAGATGATTTGCTCGCGAACGCCCATGCTGTAGTTACCACGACCGTCGAAAGACTTCGAACTTACGCCACGGAAGTCACGCACACGTGGGAGAGCGATTGAAATCAGACGCTCCAGGAATTCCCACATACGTTCGCCACGCAGGGTTACTTTACAACCGATAGGGTAGCCCTCACGGATCTTAAAGCCTGCAACTGACTTACGTGCTTTAGTTACAAGCGGCTTCTGGCCAGAGATGGCGGCCATGTCAGCTGCTGCATTTTCAAGCAGTTTCTTGTCGTTCAGTGCTTCGCCCACACCCATGTTGAGTGTGATCTTTTCGATCCTTGGGACTTGCATGATGCTCTTGAAGCCGAACTCTTTCTGAAGTTCTGCTACAACGCTCTCTTTGTAGTAATCATGCAGTTTCGCCATAGTAGTACTACTCCAAAATTACTTGATAGTTTCGCCATTTGACTTGAAGAAACGAACTTTTTTGCCGTCTTCAAATCGGAATCCAACGCGGTCGGCTTTGCCAGTTGCTGCGTTGAAGATAGCTACGTTAGAAACGTCAACTGCTGCTTCTTTTTCTACGATGCCACCCTGGAGACCAAGAGCCGGTACAGGCTTCTGGTGTTTCTTAACCAGGTTAATACCTTCAACGATAACTTTACCGGTTGGAAGAACCTTAGTTACCTTACCTTTCTTACCTTTGTCTTTGCCGGTAAGAACGATAACTTCGTCGTTACGACGGATTTTCGCTGCCATGATTCGCTCCTTACAGTACTTCAGGGGCCAGAGACACGATCTTCATGAATTTATCGCCACGAAGTTCACGAGTTACTGGGCCGAAGATACGAGTACCGATTGGTTGCTCAGTGTTGTTGTTAAGCAACACGCAAGCGTTACGGTCGAAACGAATAACAGAACCGTCTGGACGACGTACGCCTTTTCTGGTGCGCACTACCACCGCTTTCAGCACATCACCCTTTTTTACTTTACCGCGTGGAATTGCTTCCTTAACGGTAACCTTGATGATGTCGCCCACATGAGCGTAGCGACGGTGAGAGCCACCAAGAACCTTAATACACATTACGCTGCGAGCGCCTGAGTTATCAGCTGCGTCCAGCATAGTTTGCGTTTGGATCATGATTGTTGCTCCGCTGTTATTACAACTAGACCCATCTCGGGTCGGGCTGCCTTTATACAAGGGCGGCGAATAATAACACTATTTTGGTGAGATGGATAGACAAAAAATAAACGGCTCCTTAAAAAAGGAGCCGTTCTTTATAGGTCATTGAAAAGACAGCTTATACTTTAGCCGCTTTAGTAACAACCTTCACCAGAGTCCAAGACTTAGTCTTAGACAATGGACGGCACTCACGGATCTCAACGGTATCGCCTTGGGCGCACTCGTTGTTCTCGTCATGAATGTGAAGCTTGGTCGTACGCTTGATGAACTTACCGTAGATTGGGTGTTTTACAAAACGCTCAATCGCAACAACGGCAGACTTGTCCATCTTGTCGCTGATTACTCGACCTTGCTGAGTACGGATTTTATCGCTCATTATGCGCCAGCCTTCTCAGTCAGAACGGTTTTAACACGTGCAATGTCACGACGAACAACTTTCAGCAGGTGAGTTTGCTGCAGTTGACCAGTAGCAGCCTGCATACGCAGGTTGAACTGTTCACGCAGAAGACCCAGCAGCTCTTCATTCAGTTGCTCAACGCTCTTTTCACGAAGTTCTTGTGCTTTCATCACATCACCGCCTTAGTTACGAAAGTGGTTTTGATAGGCAGCTTACGTGCAGCAAGATCAAATGCTTCACGAGCCAGTGATTCAGGAACACCGTCCATTTCATACAGGACTTTACCTGGTTGAATTTCAGCAACCCAGTATTCTACTGAACCTTTACCTTTACCCTGACGCACTTCAAGTGGCTTACCAGTAATTGGCTTGTCTGGGAAGATTCGAATCCAAATCTGGCCCTGACGCTTGATGTGACGAGTCATAGCACGACGAGCGGCTTCGATCTGACGAGCAGTAATGCGGCCACGACCAACAGCCTTAAGGCCGAAGGTACCGAAGCTTACATCAGTGCCGACCGCCAGACCACGGTTACGACCCTTGTGAGTCTTACGGAACTTAGTACGTTTTGGTTGAAGCATCGATAGACTCCTTACTTACGGCCCTTACGCTGCTTCTTAGGCTTTTCTGCAGCCTTTTGCTCAACGGCAGCCATACCGCCCAGGATCTCGCCTTTGAAGATCCAGGTCTTGATGCCGATTACACCGTAAGTGGTGTGAGCTTCAGAAGTAGCATAGTCAATATCAGCGCGAAGAGTGTGCAGTGGCACACGGCCTTCACGGTACCATTCGGTACGAGCGATTTCAGCGCCGCCAAGACGGCCGCTTACTTCAACCTTGATACCTTTCGCGCCCAGACGCATAGCGTTCTGAACCGCACGCTTCATAGCGCGACGGAACATTACACGACGCTCCAGCTGAGAAGCGATGCTATCGCCAACCAGTTGTGCGTCCAGTTCAGGCTTACGTACTTCAGCGATATTGATTTGCGCAGGAACGCCAGCAATTTTCGCTACAGTTGCACGCAGCTTTTCTACGTCTTCGCCTTTCTTACCAATAACAACGCCAGGACGAGCAGTGTGAATAGTCACACGGATGCTCTTAGCTGGACGCTCGATAACGATGCGAGACACAGAAGCTTTCTTCAGTTCTTTAGTCAGGAACTGACGTACCTTGAAGTCGCCGTCCAGGTTGCCAGCAAATTCTTTGCTGTTCGCAAACCAGGTAGAGTTCCATGGTTTAACGATACCAAGACGGATACCATTAGGATGTACTTTTTGACCCATTGCTTTCTCTCCTACCTCTTAGCGATCAGCTACAACAACAGTGATGTGGCTGGTGCGCTTCAAGATGCGATCCGCACGGCCTTTAGCACGAGGCATAATACGCTTCATGGTTGGACCTTCATCGATGCAGATCTTTGCTACGCGCAGATCATCGATGTCAGCACCTTCGTTGTGCTCAGCGTTAGCGATTGCCGACTCCACCACTTTCTTAACCAGCTCAGCAGCTTTTTTGTTGCTGAAAGCCAGAATGTTCAGCGCTTCTGCAACGTCTTTACCGCGCACCTGGTCAGCAACCAGGCGTGCTTTTTGAGGTGAAATACGAGCAAAGCGATGTTTTGCAATAGCTTCCATTTCTTACCCCTTAGCGCTTCTTAGCTTTCTTATCAGCAGCGTGGCCGCGATAAGTGCGTGTTGGAGCGAACTCGCCCAGCTTGTGACCAATCATGTCTTCAGTGACGAAAACTGGTACGTGCTGACGACCATTATGGACAGCGATGGTCAAACCGATCATCGGTGGGATGATCATTGAGCGACGGGACCAAGTCTTAACAGGCTTCTTGTCACCGCTTTCCACCGCTTTCTCTACCTTCTTCAGCAAGTGCAGGTCAATAAAAGGACCTTTCTTGAGAGAACGTGGCATGGCTTATCCTCTGATAATTATTACTTAGAACGACGACGTACGATGTACTTGTCGGTGCGCTTGTTCTTGCGGGTCTTGTAGCCCTTAGTAGGCATACCCCAAGGAGATACTGGGTGACGACCACCAGAAGTACGGCCTTCACCACCACCGTGTGGGTGGTCTACTGGGTTCATTGCCACACCACGTACGGTAGGACGAACGCCCTTCCAACGTGTTGCACCAGCTTTACCCAGTTCACGCAGCATGTGTTCAGCGTTACCAACTTCACCGATGGTTGCACGGCCTTCAGACAGTACTTTACGCATTTCACCAGAACGCAGACGGATAGTTACATATGCACCATCACGAGCAACAATCTGAACGTAAGCACCTGCAGAACGAGCCAGCTGAGCACCTTTACCAGGCTTCAGCTCAACACAGTGAACAGTAGAACCTACTGGAATGTTACGCAGTGGCAGGGTGTTACCTACCTTGATTGCTGCGTCAACACCAGATTGAACAACGTCACCAGCTTTCAGGCCCTTAGGCGCGATGATGTAGCGACGCTCACCATCTGCGTACAGAACCAGCGCGATGTTTGCGCTACGGTTTGGATCGTATTCAAGACGCTCAACTTTCGCTGGGATACCGTCTTTAGTACGTTTGAAATCAATTACACGGTAATGTTGCTTATGACCACCACCGATGTGACGTACTGTAATACGACCGTTGTTGTTACGACCACCAGACTTCTGGTTTTTCTCCAGCAGTGGTGCGTATGGCTTACCCTTGTACAGATCAGAGTTAACCACTTTAACAACGTGACGACGACCCGGTGAAGTCGGCTTACATTTAACAATAGCCATAACTCTCTACTCCTCCGTTACTCAGCGCCGCCAGCGAAGTCGATATCCTGACCTTCTTTCAGAGTCACGTATGCTTTTTTCCAGTCGCTACGACGGCCTTGACGCATACCTTGACGCTTGGTCTTACCCTTAACAAGAAGGGTACGAACATCTTTAACTTCAACTTCAAACAGTTTCTGAACTGCTGCTTTGATCTCTTTCTTAGTCGCGTTAGTAGCTACTTTGAACACGATAGTGTTGTTCTTTTCAGCAGCCATTGTCGCTTTTTCAGAGATGTGCGGAGCACGCAGAACTTTCAGGATACGCTCTTCGGTGATCATGCCAGCATCTCCTCAATTTGCTTAACAGCATCAGCAGTCATTACGACTTTCTCAAATGCGATCAGGCTTACAGGATCGATAGAAGCTGTATCGCGTACGTCAACCTTGTACAGGTTGCGCGCAGCCAGGAACAGATTCTCATCTACTTCAGCAGTCACGATCAGAGCGTCATCAATGTTCAGCTCAGCCAGCTTAGCTTTCAGTTCCTTAGTTTTAGGAGCTTCAACAGCAAAGCTTTCAACAACCATCAGGCGGTCTTGACGAACCAGCTCAGACAGGATGCACTTCAGGGCACCGCGGTACATTTTCTTGTTAACTTTCTGGCTGTGGTCCTGTGGACGAGCTGCGAAAGTTACACCACCCTTGCGCCAAATTGGGCTACGGATAGTACCTGCACGGGCGCGGCCAGTACTTCTGACGCCATGGCTTAGCACCGCCACCTGAAACGTCTGAACGGGTTTTCTGAGCGCGAGTACCTTGACGGGCACCAGCTGCGTAAGCAACGACTACCTGGTGAACCAGGGCTTCGTTGAAATCACGCCCGAAGGTAGTTTCGGAAACAGTTAGCGCGTCAGCGCCTTTTACTACCAATTCCATACTAACTCCTCGACGTTACGCTTTAACGGCTGGTTTAACGATCACGTTGCCGCCAGTTGAGCCTGGGACCGCACCTTTAATAAGGAGCAGGTTGCGCTCAGCGTCAACACGGACGATTTCCAGGTTCTGAGTCGTTACACGCTCAGCACCCATGTGACCGGCCATTTTCTTGCCTTTGAACACACGGCCTGGGGTCTGACATTGACCAATTGAACCAGGAGCACGGTGAGACAAAGAGTTACCATGGGTCATATCTTGAGTGCGGAAGTTCCAACGCTTAACAGCGCCCTGGAAGCCCTTACCCTTAGATGTGCCAGTAACGTCTACTTTCTTGATGTCAGCGAACAGTTCAACAGTCAGCTCTTGGCCAACAGCAAACTCTTCACCATTTTCCAGACGGAATTCCCACAGACCGCGGCCCGCTTCAACACCTGCTTTGGCAAAGTGGCCAGCTTCAGGCTTAGATACGCGGTTCGCTTTTTTAGAGCCAGTGGTTACCTGGATAGCAGAGTAACCATCAGTTGCTTCGGTACGAACCTGAGCAACACGGTTAGCTTCTACTTCTACTACGGTTACAGGGATAGAAACGCCTTCTTCAGTGAAGATGCGAGTCATGCCCACTTTACGACCGACTAGACCAATCATTATTAACTCCCCTCTTAACCCAGGCTGATTTGAACATCAACGCCCGCAGCAAGGTCAAGACGCATCAGAGCATCAACAGTTTTATCAGTTGGCTCAACGATGTCGATCAGGCGCTTGTGAGTACGGATTTCGTACTGGTCACGTGCGTCTTTGTTGACGTGCGGAGAAATAAGAACGGTGAACTTCTCTTTACGAGTTGGCAGTGGGATTGGGCCACGTACCTGCGCACCAGTGCGCTTAGCGGTTTCAACGATTTCCGCGGTAGACTGGTCGATCAGACGGTGATCGAAAGCCTTCAGGCGGATACGGATACGTTGGTTCTGCATTAGACAGAGCTCCAAATTAATTTTTTACACAAACAATATCGCCATCCACGCCTGTGAAGACAGGGGAATGCCGATTGATTTATGTGAAACCGTAGTACCAAAATTAGGTACGTTGTCAGCCATCTTTTTATAAATGACTGCGAACATAAGCGGAGTATACATTACCGGTCTAATCAGGCTTAGAAGCCTACAACGATTAGCCATTCCTCCTGAGCTCATTGGTTCACAACTGCGTAAGCAGTGGGGCGTATTATACGGATTGATTAGCACAGCGCAAGCGTTGTTTGAAAAATAATCGGACGCTTGTTCTAAGATATTGAAACGCAAAACGACGCTTAAGAGCGTCGTTTTTAATTCGGTGTTGTTTTAATTGTTCGGATTTACGATGCCTTCTTGGTTGGCTGTGCAGCAATCACTTCCAACCGGGCGGTTTCTACCACTTCACGGGCAACCCTGACACATTTGCCACATGTTGTACCAAACGGGTAATTTTTCGAATCTGCCCAAAGTCTGTAATTTGTTGTTCTTTTACCAGAGCGACAAGCGCTTTGTCAGTAACAGCATGGCAAACACATACGTACATGAATATCACCCGAACATTAACAATACGGTAATGATAATCCATATCATTACGTGTTGCAATATCATGTCGCTTTCTGATTTTGACAAATTGCAGGCATTAAAAAAGGGTGCCGAAGCACCCTTTTTTGTGTCGTGTAAGGCGTTAATTACTT
>BAXG01000051.1 GCA_001310455.1 Photobacterium sp. JCM 19050 | reverse complement strand
GGCCGCTTGATGCGGCCTTTTGACTAATAAAATTGACTATAAATCACAGACTGAGGAACAGGCCTGCGATAGTTGCTGACATCAGGTTAGACAGGTACCTGCCGCAACGGCCTTCATACCGAAGCGTGCAATGTCGTGACGACGGCTTGGTGCCAGACCGCCCAGACCACCCAGCAGGATAGCGACTGAAGACAGGTTAGCAAAACCACACAGTGCGAAGGAGATGATTGCTTTAGTCTTCTCGCTCAGGACTGCAGGAGCCGCATCACCCAGGTATGGAGCAAAGTTCAGGTAGGCAACGAATTCGTTTACAACCAGCTTCTGGCCAATGAAAGAACCAGCGATATTCGCTTCAGACCAAGGAACACCAATCAGGAATGCCAGTGGTGAGAATGCCCAGCCCAGAATCATCTCGAGAGACAGGTCACCGTAACCAAACCAACCACCAATGCCGCCCAGCATACCGTTGATCAGGGCAATCAGACCGATGAACGCCAGCAGCATTGCGCCTACGTTCAGTGCCAGTTGCATACCAGATGACGCACCCGCAGCCGCTGCGTCGATAACGTTAGCAGGCTTGTCGTCACCGCTGTTTTCCAGTGCGTCCAGCTGATTGATAGGCTCTTCAGTTTCCGGCTTGATGATTTTTGCAAACAGCAGGCCACCCGGTGCCGCCATGAATGATGCAGCAATCAGGTACTCAAGCGGCACACCCATAGAGGCGTAGCCCGCCAGTACACCACCGGCAACAGATGCCAGGCCACCACACATTACCGCAAACAGCTCAGACTGAGTCATTTTAGGTACGAACGGACGCACAACCAGTGGTGCCTCGGTCTGACCTACAAAGATGTTAGCCGTTGCAGAAAGGGATTCAGCGCGGGAAGTACCCAGAGCTTTTTGCAGTGCACCACCCAGGAAGTTAATCACAACTTGCATGATACCCAGGTAGTAAAGCACGCTGATCAGCGCTGAGAAGAATACGATTACAGGCAGCACGCGCAGGGCGAATACGAAACCGCCACCGCCGAAAACTTCAAACATTTTGTCAGAAGTCAGGCCACCGAAGAGGAAGTTGATACCGTCGTTACCGTAAGCGATAACGTTGGCGACAGCTTGTGACATGCCGTACAGAACGTCACGGCCAACAGGTACATACAGAACAAATGCACCGAAGAAGAATTGGATGGCAAATGCGCCACCAACAGTACGAAGGTTAATCGCTTTACGGTTATCAGACAGTGCAACTGCAATACCCAGCAGCACCGCCATACCGACCAAGCTCATAAGCAGGCTCATAATATATGGCTTCCCTATTTCAGTTTTGGCGTCTCGACAATTTTGGAGAAAGCTCCGGAGCCGGATTATACGCACGACCCCACAAACAAAGTAATGCAGAGCTCACACTTATTAAGTAAACAAACATGTAATTTGCGAGATTGCGTGACAATTATCTCACTTTGAAACAAAAGTGAGAAGCAAACGTTTGCTTTTCTCTGTTCATTTTTTGTCTAAACGGAATAATCGTCGGCTATTTTGTGTTGTCTGGTGCTTAACTTTTTCTACATCTTGTTGTTTTAACTGAGCAAGCATTTGCGCAACCAAAGGCAGACGGGAAGGAAGGTTAGCCTGCCCTTGGTAACCAAAAAGGGGCATATCCGGGGAATCTGTTTCCAATAACATGGCATCCAAAGGTAACTTTTTTACCGCCTCCCGGGTTTTTCTCGCCCTTTCATAGGTAATGGTGCCACCAATACCCAAAAACCATCCTCTGTCGATAAGCGCCTTGCCCTGTTCATAACTTCCGCTGAATGCATGGAGTACCCCGTTTACCCCCTTAAACCGGTTCAATATTCGGATAAGTTCATTGTGCGCCTTGCGACAATGCAGGATAACCGGCAGATTATGAGCCTCAGCCAACGCCAGTTGCTGCTCAAGCAAGTACAGTTGCTGCTCGTTTTTCGGGTTTTCAATGGCGAAATCCAGCCCGCACTCCCCGACAGCGACACACTTGTCGTCCCTTTCGGCCAGCGCTGTTTCAAGCCAGCTCAAATCATTGTCACAATGGGAATGGATATAGTACGGATGTAAGCCGAGCGCATAACGAATTTGCGCGAAAGTCTCAGAAAGCGAGGCAATCTGCTCACCATTGCTACGCCCAATCGCCGGCACAATAAGCATCGACACGCCTACCTTTTGTGCTTCCAACAAGTAGTGGCCGGGATCGTCCAGAAATGGTGGAAAATCAAAGTGGCAGTGACTGTCTATCAAACTGTTGGCTTCCTTTTTCATCACGAACACAGGGAAAACAGGCAGAATAAGGTAAAATCCGGGTTGCGTTTTAGGGCGCTTCGCAGTAAAAACGCATCATCAGTTTGCCAAGGCAAACATACACAGGATTATCCGTTGAACGGTCTACGCCGCTGGCTGCCTATTTTAGTCTTAATCACAACCGCCCTGCTAATTGGCAGTTTGGCCGGTCGTGTGCTGCTGCCCGTTCAATTTGCCGAAGCCGGCTCCAGCCAGCTCAAAGACCATGATGCCAACTTAAGCATCGCACCTGAACGGGAATATGTCCGCGTTCACTACCCCAGAATATTGCTCCCGACCGACCCAGAAATCCAGGAAAGCAGCTTGCCCGAGTGGCCGGTTGTCCTTCAACTGGTACTGGCCGGTGTCCTGAGCCTCTCCCTTTTTGCCCTAATGCCCAAACGCTATCTTGAAAGTGCCAGCCACCGGCTGGGCGGATGGCGTGAAAGCAACCTTCAATACCGGTTTATCCAGTCCCGCTGAACCCTCCGGTAACACCCTCGTCATTTAAAAGTCCCGCCGTTTCTTAACGGCCGTATTTGTATCGGAGATTACAATGCTGGATTCTCTCTATAACGTTCTGATCGCGCTTTGGCATCAGGACTTTACCGCATTGATGGCACCCGGCAGCGCCGCATTTATTTATGTCTGTGTCGGTACGCTGATCCTGCTTGAAAGCGGTTTTATCCCCGCAGCGCCTTTCCCGTGCGACAGTGTGGTTATTCTGTCAGGCACTCTGGCTGCTGTCGGCGTTATCAACGCGCCTTTTGCCTTCTGCCTCATTTTTATCTGCGCAGCGTCAGGCAGCTGGTTGGGCTACATGCAAGGCCGGTGGCTTAACCGCCTTCCCCGTGTCCAGTCCTGGGTTAATGCTGTCCCGCAAAAGCGCCTCGACACCGTAGATAAGCTGCTCGGCCACCATGGCCTGGTTGCCTTGTTTGTTGCCCGTTTTATCCCGGTTGTGCGCTCTCTGCTGCCACTGGTAATGGGTATGCGTGTCAGCCATGCCACCCGCTTCCACTATTTTTCCTGGTTAAGTGCCCTGCTATGGACACTGCTGCTGACCGGTACCGGCTACATCCTGCCGTCGCTGCCGGAGCCAATCAGCAAAACGGTCACCATGATGCTGATGATGGGGCCTGTTATTACGCTCACCATCGCGGTGCTGAGTGCAGTGATCATTAAAGTCCGCCGGATGATGAAACCGGCCAAACAACCAGCAGGGGAAGCCTGATATGCGACAGAAAACCCAGGCCGCCTCACGCGCGGCAAATTTCAACCGGTTGAGCCTGTGGAAGTACGGCTTGCTCATCCTGATGTTTATTACCCTGATGATTCAGGCGATTCCGACATTTTACGGTGACACACCCGCTTTGGGGGTACACGCTGAGAAAGGCAGTGCGCTGTCTGCCTCAAACGTTGCCGGGCTGCTGGATTCACACAACATCAAGGCGAAATCAGTGACCCAGAAAGACGGTTCACTGGTTATTGCTTTCAACAACATGGAAAGCCAGCAAAAGGCAAAAGCCCTGCTGGCAGATACGCTTGGCGACAAGGCTGAGCTGACCATCCAGTATGCCTCTGCGGCGCCTTCATGGTTTGAGAAACTCGGTGCCAGCCCGGTAAAATTGGGCCTTGACCTGCGTGGTGGTGTCCAGCTTCTGCTGTATGTAGATACCCACGCAGTATTTGACCGACACGCTGATGCACTGGTCAGCGAGCTGCAAAAAGAAGTGCGTAAAGAGCGCCTGCGCGGCACTGTAGTCCGCAAGGTGTCTGCAACTCAAATCTCTTTCAAAAGCAACAACCCAAATGCCGAGTCTTTCCTGACCCGCTTTATGCAGCCATACCAGCAACGCTGGCTGGAAACGGATGATGATGGCAAGCTGATGCTGACCATGACTGAGGAAGAGCAAAATACACTGACCCAGTCTGCACTTGAGCAAAACATCACCATCCTGCGTAACCGTATCGGTGAACTGGGTATTGTGGAAGCCAGCGTACAGCGCCAGGGCCGCGACCATATCCGGATCGAACTGCCGGGCGTGCATGATCCTAAGCAAGCCAAGTCTGTTATTGGTGCGACCGCATCCCTTGCCTTCTATCAGGCAAAAGAAACCGGCCCGCGCGTTATCAACGACCGCCTTGGTCGCCCTGTCCGCCTTGCCCACAACGCAGTGCTGAGCGGTGAACACATTGTTGATGCCCGAAGCGGTACCGACGAAATGGGCCGCCCACAGGTAGACATCCGCCTCGACGGACCGGGTGGCGACCAGATGGCTGACTTCAGCCGCAGCCATATCGGCCAGCCAATGGCGACCGTGTACACCGAATACAAGCCGGATACCAAAGGGAAGCTTATCGCTGAAGACAAAGTGATTAACGTGGCAACCATCCAGAGCGCTCTGGGTAACAGCTTCCGTATCACCGGTCTCGACAGCGTTGAAGAAGCCCAGGAGCTGTCCATGTTGCTGCGCTCCGGTGCACTGACAGCGCCAATCCAGATTGTATCTGAACGCGCTATCGGCCCGACACTGGGTGCTCAGAACATAAAAGCCGGCTTCACGGCACTGGGCATTGGTATGATTGGCATGGCAATCTTCATGACCATCTGGTACCGCCGCTTTGGCTGGGTCGCGATTGTTGCCCTGTGTGCCAACCTGGTTATGCAGATCGGCCTGCTGGTCATGCTGCCGGGGGCTGTTCTGACCCTGCCGGGTATTGCCGGCCTGGTACTGACTGTCGGTATGGCGGTGGACACCAACGTGCTGATCTTCGAGCGTATCCGTGACCGCCTGCGGGAAGGAGCAAGCCTCGCTGCTTCCATCGACTTCGGCTACCGTTCAGCCTTCAGCACTATCTTCGATGCCAACATCACTACCCTGATTTCCGCAGCCTGCCTGTATGCCATCGGCTCCGGCCCGCTGCAGGGCTTTGCGACCACACTGATCCTGGGCCTGATGTCCAGCATGATCAGCGGTATCTGGGGTACCCGCGCCATCATCAACGATCTGGGGCCGTGACAGCCGTCGCGCAGTGAAAATCTAGTGCTGAGGAGACAGACCATGAAACCGTATCCATTAACCCGCCTGCGTTATGCAGGCCTGACACTGTCCCTCGTGATGATCGCCCTGAGCGTGTTTGCCGTGTTCTATTACGGTCTCAAGCCGGGCATCGACTTCACCGGCGGCATCATCGTTGACTTCTCACTCAATTCACTGGCTAACCAGACCGAGCTGATGAGTATGCTGCAGGCACCCTTGGCTGGCATTGGCCATATCAGCCAGGCGTCAGCTGCCGGAGTCTGGCACCTGACCTTGCCACACAACGCACCAATCACTGACCCGAACGCCATCGTGGCGCTGCTGAGCGAGCAATTCCACCAGCCGGTTACACTGGTGCAGGCCAACATCGTCGGCCCTCAGGTGGGTGAAGAGCTCTTTGATCAGGGCGGTCTGGCACTTATCGTGTCGTCGCTGTCCATCATGCTCTACCTGGCGATCCGCTTCGAATGGCGCCTGTCTATGGCCGCTGTGGCTTCGCTGGTGCATGACAGCATCCTGACCCTTGGTCTGCTGGCATTCCTTGGTGTCAAAATCGACCTGAACGTCATTGCAGGTATGCTAGCGGTTATCGGTTACTCGCTTAACGACTCCATCGTTATCGCCGACCGACTGCGTGACGTGCTGAAAGCCCGTCCTACTGCCGATGTATACAGCAGCACTGATATTGCGGTTAAAGCGACTTTCTCTCGTACCCTGATCACTGCCGGTACCACGCTGTTTACC
Organism: Photobacterium sp. JCM 19050; assembly: GCA_001310455.1. GTDB lineage: Bacteria > Pseudomonadota > Gammaproteobacteria > Enterobacterales > Vibrionaceae > Parasalinivibrio. The sequence goes on along the minus strand of BAXG01000051.1, from coordinate 28,347 downwards.
ATTGCGTGCCTGTTGTTGCTTGGCGGTCAGGCTTTGTACGGCTTCTCTATCACCCTGTTCGTCGGTGTACTGACAGGTACCTGGTCATCTGTAACGATTGCCTCGACTGTGCAGGAAATGCTGGGCCTGAGCCTATGCACTACCAGCCAAAACCTGAACTGGTTGACGAAATGCCATAACCGGCAAACTAAAACGGTAAAAACGAAGAAGGGGAGCTCAGCTCCCCTTCTTTATGCATGAAAATCAGCGGGTTCAGGCGATCGCCGCACGCATCTTCTCAATTACATCTTCTTTTTGCTCCGCAGTCAGTTCCCGAAGCGGCAAACGCGGGTTACCTGCATCAATGTCGTGCAGCGCCATCGCAGCCTTGCCCGCGGCCACACCGCCGTACTGTACCAGTACCCGGATAACCGCAATGACCTTGTCCATCTGGTGCTGGACCGTTTCCATATCCCCTGCCGCAAACGCCTCCATGATGTCGTGATAAAGCGGCGCGGCATAATTGTAGGTACTGCCAACAGCACTGGTCGCACCGACTGCCAGCGCACCTGGGAAGAACTCATCCACTCCCCAAGGGATATCAAACTTACCGCCACAAGCGCGCAGGCAGCGCTGGTATTCATAGAGGTCGCCGCTGTTAAACTTGAGGCCATAGAGATTAGGGATGCGCTTATCCGCTTCAATCAGGAACTGCTCCATATCCACATTCACACCAGACATGGTGGAGTGGTAGTAATAGAACCCTTTTGACGGCGCAGCAGCAGCCACGGTTGCGCAGTATTCAACGAGATCAGTCACATTGCCCGGCTTGAAGAAACATGGGCCAATGGCAGAAACGGCGAACACATCCAGGTTCTCCGCATGGCGTGTCAGGGTGAGGGTGTCCGCAATGCTCAAACCGCCAGTATGGATAATGAGTTTCATCCTGCCTTTGTTCGCCGCCACCCAGCGTTCAGCCACCTTCATACGCTCTTCCACGGAGCAGTGCACACCCTCGCCGGTTGTTCCGAGCACATACGCGCCCTTCACGCCATCTTTTACCAGATGCTCAACAATGGCATCGATCATCTCGTAATTCACATACCCGGCAGAGGTAAACGGGGTGTGGGGTGCAGCAATCAGACCTGTCAGCTTTTCCATAGCGAATCCTTTATTGAACGTTCTAGGTTGTTCTTAGTACGTTGAGATTGTGAAGCTATACTTCACAATAAAAACAGGAATGGAGTTTTATGTATTCTATGGCGGCTAAAATGACCACGCAATGTTGAAAAGGCACCCCAAACACGTTCAATTATGAAACTGTGAGCACTCTTGCAATCTCTTAAAAATCCATAAGTTGGGTGTATGGAGTAAAACTTCACATCATCCGGTCACCGTGGATGATGACTCCTTACTACAGCGTCCAGACCAACAGAAAGAGCGACTGACATGCCTGACACCCCAACCCTCGAAGCCGGCAAAATCGTGGATACACTTGGCAGCTTGCGTGACAGCCTGACCCCGTCAGCCCGGCGGATTGCCGATTGTATTCTGGCAAATCCGGCCCATACATCACGCCTTTCCATTGCAGAACTTTCGCAGGAAGCCGGGGCTGGCGAAGCAGTATCATCCGCTTTTGCCGCTCTCTGGGGTTCAAAGGGTTTCAGGACTTCAAGCTTGACCTTGCCATTGAAGTCGCCAGCCTCGGCGGTGAAGAAAAGAGCCTGCTCGATACGAATGTCACCGAAGAAGACAGCGCCGAGGTGATCGGTCAGAAACTACAGGCAACCATTAACAATGTGTTAAGCGAAACACTGAACCTGCTCAATTTCCGCACACTGGAAACGGTGGCCGCCGATCTTAAATCTGCACGCAGGATCGTAATATTTGGTGTGGGCTCCTCCGGCATTACCGCTGACGAAGCGAAAAACAAACTGATGCGAATAGGTTTTGATGTGGACGCCCTCACCAACAACCACTTTATGTATATGAGGGCCTCGCTGCTCGAACCCGGTGATATTGCTATCGGCATCAGCCATTCAGGCACATCAATGGAAACCATCAAGGCGCTCACCCTCGCCAGTGAAGCCGGTGCAACAACCATCGCGCTGACGCACAACCCAATGTCCGACATTGCCAAAGCCGCTGACAAAGTACTGGTTAACGGTAACCGGCAAGGCAAGCTGCAAGGTGACTCCATCGGTACCAAGATAAGCCAGCTTTTTGTCCTCGATCTCCTGTATACCCTGCTGGTACAGGCCGATCCGGAGCGGGCTAAACTCACCAAATCACGAACAACCGCGGCGTTGGACTGACCGACTTAAAACTGTGCCGGACATCGCTAATTCAGAATCCGGCAATTGCATGGGGTGATACCGCGTTTATCATTGGAGTTAAACTTCAAAATCAATTAAACATCGGAGTATCGGCATCACTATCCGGGTGCCAAACCGGTTAACAAGGATTTACCATGACCTGTTTAGCCTCGATATTGGCGGGACAAAGCTCGCAGCCGCCCTTGTCAGAGACGGGAAGGTAACCGGGAGAAACCAGATCCCGACTCCCGGCTCGCAAAAGCCTGACCAACTGATTGCTGCACTGGCCACCCTGCTTACCCCACTTGTTCCGCAAGCTAAATACCTTGCTATTGCCTCGACCGGGATTATAGATAACGGCGTGCTCACAGCACTTAACCCGGCCAACCTTGGCGGCCTGAACAGGTTTGAGTTGGTTGATGAAGCCAGCCGTATTTCCGGCTTGCCGACTCTTGCCATCAATGACGCCCAGGCTGCTGCATGGGCGGAATACAAAGCGCTGTCAGGACCGGTTCAGAACATGGCATTTGTTACCGTATCAACCGGGGTCGGTGCAGGTATCGTATTAAATGGGGAACTGCAAACCGGACCGCGTGGAATTGCCGGGCACGCCGGGCATATGCTGGCGGATCCTACCGGGCCGCGATGTGGCTGCGGAAGGACAGGTTGTGTGGAAGCCATTGCATCCGGCACCGCTATTGGTAAAGCCGGACAGGCAATTTTTGGCCCGGATTGTAGCGGCCAAACCCTTTACCAGCACGCACTCAGCGGACACCGGGACGCCATAGCCATTGTCGATCGCTCAGCTCGCGTGATTGCCAATCTGATCGCTGACCTTCGCATCAGCCTTGATCTGGATCTTATCGCCCTCGGCGGTAGTGTTGGCCTGGCGGAGGGTTACCTTGACCGGGTTAAACACCACCTTTCCACCCTTCCGGCGACCTACCACACCGACATTATTTCGGCCCAATGTGGGCCGGATGCCGGATTGCTGGGTGCAGCCGACTGGGCAAAACAACAACATGTTTCCTGAGGATCTCCCATGAATTTTGGCCTCCTGCACCATACCGAAACCGCTTTTCCTGACGCGATTGAAAAGGGTCTGGCTTTCCTTCGCAATAACGACTTGAACAACCTTGAAAACGGTCGTCATGACATCGACGGTGACCGGTTGTTTGCCAATGTCATGACGCTGACGACCCTACCTGCCAGTGAAAAGCAGGGTGAGTTGCACCACGACTATATTGATATCCAGTTTCTTATAAGCGGTGAAGAGCGCATTGATGTTTGCCTGGCAGAGTCCGGCTGCCGTCCGGCGACGGATTACGATGCTGAAAATGACTTTGCCCTGCTTGAAACCATGCCGGGCGCAAGCTCGCTTCTACTGTCTCCGGGCATGTTTGCCATTTTCTACCCGCACCAGCCGCACAAGCCGGGCTGTGCCGTCACCAGCCCGTCAGAAGTCAAAAAGGTGGTGGTGAAAGTCCATAAAGATCTGCTTTAACTGTGTCTAGCCGTTTCGCAAGTGCAAAAAAGCCGTCAATCAAGACGGCTTTTTGAATTAGGCGGTTGCGGCTGAATTAGTGCTCGCGGGTTGCGCGGAACTTCACTTCAGGGAAACGCTCAGCGGTCAGGTTGAGGTTGACCATGGTTGGGGCGATGTAAGTGAGGTTATCGCCACCATCGAGTGCCAGGTTAGACTGGCTCTTGCGCTCGAACTCATCCAGCTTCTTGGCATCGTCACATTCCACCCAACGGGCAGTTGCCACATTCACCGGCTCGTAGATTGCTTCAACGTTGTATTCCGCTTTCAGGCGGGCAACCACCACGTCAAACTGCAGGACACCGACAGCACCTACAATCAGGTCGTTAGACTGAACCGGACGGAACACCTGTACCGCACCTTCTTCAGAAAGCTGGACCAGACCTTTCAGCAACTGCTTTTGCTTGAGCGGATCGCGAAGGCGAATGCGACGGAACAGCTCTGGCGCAAAGTTTGGAATACCGGAGAACTTCAGGTCTTCACCCTGAGTGAAAGTATCACCAATCTGGATGGTACCGTGGTTGTGCAGGCCGATGATGTCACCGGCGTAGGCTTCCGCCGCACGCTCACGGTCACCGGCCATAAAGGTTACCGCATCAGAAATGCTGACAGTTTTGCCGGTGCGGACATGCTTCATCTTCATGCCCTGGGTGTACTTACCGGATACGATACGCATGAACGCGATACGGTCTCGGTGTTTAGGGTCCATGTTGGCCTGGATCTTAAACACGAAGCCCGAGAACTTGTCTTCGTTGGCCTCAACTGCACGCTCTTCCGTCTGGCGTGGCATCGGCGCTGGTGCCCACTCAGTCAGGCCGTCCAGCATATGGTCTACACCGAAGTTACCCAGTGCAGTACCGAAAAATACCGGTGTCAGTTCGCCGGCCAGGAAAAGCTCCTGATCGAATTCATTGGATGCACCAGCACCAGCTCCAGTTCATCACGCAGTTGCGAGGCCAGATCTGCACCGACAGCGGTATCCAGCTCCGGGTTGTCCAGGCCTTTAACAATACGCACTTCCTGGATGGTAGAGCCTGGCCTGTCTGGTACAGGATGGTTTCATCACGGTGGATATGGTAAACACCCTTGAATGACTTACCGCTTCCGATTGGCCAGCTGACCGGCGCACACATCATGTTCAGCTCGTTTTCCACTTCATCCAGCAGCTCCATAGGGTCGCGGATGTCACGGTCAAGTTTGTTCATAAAGGTGACGATTGGTGTGTCACGCAGACGGGTAACTTCCATCAGCTTGCGGGTACGATCCTCAACACCTTTCGCGGCGTCGATAACCATCAGGCAGGAGTCAACGGCAGTCAGCGTACGGTAGGTATCTTCAGAGAAGTCTTCGTGTCCCGGGGTATCCAGCAGGTTTACCAGGCAATCGTTATACGGGAATTGCATCACAGAGGTGGTTACCGAGATACCACGTTCTTTTTCCATTTCCATCCAGTCAGATTTTGCATGCTGGTTGGAGCCGCGGCCTTTTACAGTACCGGCAGTCTGGATTGCACGTCCGTGCAACAGAACCTTTTCAGTGATGGTGGTTTTACCCGCATCCGGGTGCGAGATTATGGCAAACGTGCGGCGCTTGCCGACTTCTTGCTGAATAGACATGAATAACAATCTTCTGGTTGTTTCACAGACTGACAAACACTCACTGCCCCTCTTCGTAACGAGGGCGGTCAATCTGTAGATGTGAGCCGGTTTTTAACCGCGTATTTTGGCCGATCTTGGCCGATGACACAATCAACAGCCAAAGAAATCACCTTTCCCGTTTTTTGTTGTAGCCCGTCAAATCCGCGTTATCACCTTGAGTTTTCGCATCTCTCCTTCTAGCTTGGTAACGATGTCGTTAAATCCTGAGGGAAAATCATGGAATGGAAAGTCAGCAGCGGTGCCGCAGAAAAACAACGTACAGCCTGTCTGGTTACTGGGTTTTACTCAGGCCAGAGACTTTCCCCTACCTCTGAACAACTGGATGAAGTCAGTAAAGGTTTTATCAGCAGCATACTCAGAAAAAGCAACCTTACAGGCGACCCCGGACACACCCTGTTACTCCACAATGTTCCCGGCATCTCGCCGAGCGCGTGCTGCTCGTTGGGCTCGGGGAAAAAGAGAGTCTTTGTAAAAAAGTGCTTGGGCAATGCACTGAAACGGCTGTTCGCTGCGTCAATGAAGCCGGCTCCATGGAAGCGGCGGTGTATTTTAAGGATGCGGCATCCCACCTCTCCTGCTACGAGTCCGTCCGGGTCATGCAGGAAGCAGCCAGTGATGCCCTTTACAGTTTTACCGGCTTCACCTCAAAGGAAGCTAACGGTCGACGTCCTTTAAAAAAGCTGACGTTTTGCGTGCCAAGACGCCGCGATCTGAAAGATGCCGAAACAGCAGTGCTCCATACCGCCGCCCTTTCAAAAGGAAAGACCTCTGCCCGGCAGTTGGGAAACCTGCCTGCAAACGTTCTTACCCCGGCAAGCTTTGCCCATCAGGCCAAGGAACTGGCGCAACTCCACCCTGCCCTGCATTTTACTACACTGGGGGAAGAGGAAATGGGCAAGCTGGGAATGGACGCCTGGCTTGCTGTAAGCCGGGGAAGTCCTAAGGAATCCCAGCTAATCCGACTGGATTACCGACAAGCGGAAGACCCTACCTCCCCTCCTATCGTCCTGATAGGGAAAGGCTGACCTTTGACGCCGGAGGCCTGACGCTGAAAAGGGCCGAAGGCATGGACGAAATGAAATGCGACATGTGCGGCGCTGCTGCGGTGTTCGGCACAATGCAGGCGCTCGCTGAACTTGGCTTGACCCTCAACGTCACCGGGATCCTGGCAACCTGCGAAAACATGCCGGATGGCAATGCCTATCGTCCCGGGGATGTGCTGACTGCGATGTCCGGTAAAACCATTGAAGTGCTCAGCACCGACGCTGAGGGCCGCCTGGTACTGGCTGATGCCATCACCTATGCCCGTCGTATGCTTGAGCCAAAAGAGATCATTGATGTGGCAACATTGACCGGCGCAGCCATTACTTCCCTAGGGCATGTCGCTTCGGCATTAATGAGCAATGACAAAAACCTTGTCAGGGAGTTAAAACGGGCGGCAAAGATGTCAGGCGACCGGGTCTGGCCGATGCCGGTTGATGAAGACTACCAACCCCTTATCGACAGCCATATCGCAGATATGAAAAACACCAGTTGGCGGGTTGCGGGAGCGGTGGGAGCGGCTTGCCTGTTATCTCGCTTTGCTGAGGATACCCCCTGGGCACATCTAGATGTAGCAGGGACCGCCTGGCTGGGAAGGGAAAAAGGGGCAACCGGCCGCCCGGTTCCCCTTCTTGTTCAGTACCTCATTAACCGCTCCGGGGCATGAACACGGAGCTTATTCAATAATAAAGGTACCCGTCATCCCCTTTTCTGCCAGGCCAGCACATTCAAAGGTATATTTGCCCGGCTTGATAGGAACAAAGAACAGTTCCACTTCACCCTCGGCTTCGAATTCCAGCTCGTAGAATCCATTTGCTTTTATCTCTATGCCACCCGCCTCTACTTTTCGCATCCAGACATTGTTAAACAGGCCATGAGATTCAAACGCACACTCCTTGGCACCGGTACTGATGATGGTGAGAGCGTATGCCTTACCTGTTTCCATCTTGTATTCTTTTTGCGAGATGCCATATCCGGCTTCATCGTTGCCTAATACCAGTTCTGGCAAATCTGTTGCGCGCAGAGACAGGTTACCTTTCGCTGATGACATCAGCGGAAAAACCAAGGTTGCAGTAACGGCCGCAGTCAGGGCCAGCGAGGTCAGTTTCTTCATCCTAAGTTCCTTCTATTGAATTCCGGGTTCCTGCCGGGATAAATGTCATCAGTCACGTCACATGTCTAATCGTTAATTTCCTCGTACATTTAAAAGCTTAGATAGGGAGGCGGGTAAGGTTAAATCATCCTTTAGGATGAAATCTCACCGCTCTTTTGAATCAGAATTAAGATAAGTGTTTTATTTCCATCTAATTTACCTGATTAATTAGATAGACATCAGTGAATAAAATTAAGTGCAGGAAATAATAACTTTCAATTCCCTTATAAAGGTTGCGCAATATACATGCCGCTCTGAATATCCAAATGTGTAATTAATAATTCCATTTATACACACATTCATCTCATGAATTCTTCTTTAGGCCATCCATTTACAGGAGTAAGATTCTCCGGTTCCATCAAAATAAAACCTATAACTATTATTCCAGGAAGCATTATGAATATTCGTAAACGCACTATTTTAACTGCGGTAAGTTATCTCAGCCTTTGTGTTGCCGGTGCAGCTTACGCACAAAATAGCGACAATTCTGCGGCGTTCAATCTTCAAGTCGGCCCGTCATACACCAATACCCATCTCTCATCTGGCTCAGCAATGGCTGTAACCGGGGAAAACCTGATTGTTGTGGGTGATGACACCCCATTCCTTTTCACCGTAAACGACAGTTACCAGATTACCGGTAAAGACAAAATTGCCAACTATCCGGTAAACAAACAAGGCCGGGTAGACCATAAAATCAAGCCTGATTTTGAATCTATGACTTCATTAAAATATGAAGGAAAAGATTATTACCTGGTACTGGGTTCAGGCAGTAAAAAAGAATTGCGCGAACATGCTTTCCTGATTTCACAAAACGGAAAGGTCGCAGGCGAATACTCACTGAGCAATTTGTATTCACTGCTTCATGAAAAAGCCGGCTTTACTGCGAAAGAGAAAATTAATATTGAAGGCGTTGCGGCATCTGCGCACAAAATCTTTATTTTCAACCGTGGAAACGAAGGTAAAAACGCCATCTTTGAAATGAACCTCAAAGATCTGATGACCTTCCTCAAGGGCGAACACAACAACCTCCCATCCCTGAAGGTTTACCAGGCAACCCTGCCTGCCATCAATGGTGTTCAGTCTTGTTTCTCGGGTGCAGATTATTGGCCAAATGCCAACAGCATCGTTTTCACCGCATCGGTTGAAGGTAACAACAACAGCAGTGTAAATGATGGTGCCGTTCAGGGCAGTTTCGTGGGCGTGTTGCCATTGGCTGACCTAAAACAAGGTACACCAATGGATATGACAACCTACATGCAGGAATTGACCAAAGACGGTAAGCCTGTGATTACAAAACTGGAATCCATCGCCATTGCCGCAGAAAGTAACCATGCTGCAACCGGTTACCTGGTCAGTGATAATGACAACGGTACCAGCCAGTTCTTTACTTTTGCTATCGACAAGTAATTGAACCCCACCCCGGAAGCACCATTAAGCTGCCGGGGTGGTTAATTTTTCAACGCCAAGTTTCCCCTCCAACCACCCTTTCACACGCCATTTAATAGTCATACAATTTCAAGAAATTAGTTTCTTAATTCTGCCCAAACACACCGTTCAATAATTAGAAATCCTACTTTAGAAGGATATTTCTCAAAAATAGAACATTATTTAAATTTACGATAATCACCTTAAAGATCCGTATGTTAACAGATCACATTTAGCCAAAAGGCGTATTTAAACTCGCTGATAGCTAACTATACTTAGTAATCACATCAATGTTGCGCAAAAGTTAAATACCATGGCATATACTTATTTTGCGCATGGATATACCCCTGCCAGTTTCGATACAAAAACGTTTATACACAAGGTAATACACTTTGCGAAAGGATCGCTAACTACCTCAATGAAGAGGGCAAATCATGTTCAAATTTTTAGTGGCTGACGACCACCCTCTGTTTCGGGAAGCGGTAACTGATGTTATCCGTGGGCGTTTTCAGGATTGTGTTATTTATGATGCTGAAGATGTGGATAGCACACTGTCATGTGTCAATGAACACGACGATCTTGATCTCATTCTGCTGGACCTGAATATGCCCGGCATGGGTGGACTGAATGGCCTTCTGGAATTGAGAAACCAGTCGCCGACTACCCCGGTTGCCATTATCTCGGCAGAAAGTAACAAGCAGATTGTGCTCCAGACCATTGCATATGGTGCGGTCGGTTACATTTCCAAATCCTCTCCCCGGGATGAAATGGCCAATGCGTTTGAACAGATCATTAACGGTACGGTGTACCTGCCCTCTGACATTATCCGGGCGAGCGATAACCCGGGCAGTGCCCGAGCACGCAAAGCACAGGAGAAACAGATTTCGCCGGACATGCTCTACACCCTGACCCGCCGGCAGTTGCTGGTACTAAAATCAATGTCACAGGGCGCGGCAAACAAGCAAATTGCCTACGACCTCAACATCTCTGAAACCACCGTAAAATCCCATGTTTCAGCCATTTTGAAAAAGCTTGGTGTACACAACCGTATCCAGGCTGTGGTCGGGGTGACCAACATCGACTTCGACCAATATCTGAAACGCTGACTTGCCTTACCCTGTCATTCTGTCACCTGCTTCGCGTTCGCTGCGCAGCAGGTGGATAAGTGTGGTTTTCAGCCGCATTGGTACGACAGGTTTATTCAATAAAAGGTACCCATTTTCCCGCGCCTCTCGCTTCAGTTCTTCGCTGCGGTTGGCAGTCAGGATGAGAGTCGGCAGTACTTGAGTACGCCAGTATTAATCGCTTTCGCTACCGTCGTGCCTGTGATCCCGTCGTTCAGGTGGTAGTCCATCACCAGCATTTCAACCGGATCCTGGTGGATATCATGCATCACCTGCAGGTTCTCCAATGACGCGGCTGTACTGACTTTGCACCCCCATTCTTCAAGCAGCAATTTCATGGCTTCGCAGATATTCTGATCATTGTCTATCACCCATACCCGGGCTCCGTGCAAGGCGACACCATGATCGGTTACTGACGGGTAGGCATCGGCCCGAGCCGCACTTCGCATCACACCATATGGCACTGTCACCGAAAACACTGATCCTCTGCCCGGCTTCGAGCGCACAGAAATCTGAAGGCCAAGCACTTTGCTGATTTTGTCGACAATTGCCAGACCAAGCCCAAGGCTGCTTCGCGCATCATCCGGCCGACCGGCAGAGACACTGTTAAGACGCTTGAACTCCTGGAATATCTCGCGCTGCTTCGCTTCCGGAATTCCCTCCCCGGTATCCCATACTTCAATTGAAAGCCCGTCACCCCGGTGGCGGCAACCCAGCAGTATTCTTCCTTGTGATGTGTATTTGATGGCATTGCTCATCAGGTTACGTACAACCCGGGCCAGAAGCTGGCTGTCGGTATACACCGTTGAACTGGAGCGCACGTAACGCACTTCGAGCCCCAGGTTTTCCCCGGCACGCTCAAATTCATCAGCAATGTTATCCAACAGGTCACAGACATCAAATGCCTGTTTGTCCGCCTTCACTACCCCGGCATCAAGCTTGGAAATATCCACCAGCATGGAGATCAGTGACTCCACATCTGCCAGCGAATTGTCTATTGATCGCACCAGCTTCCGGCTTGTCGGAGGCATTCGCTGCTCCTGGAGGGAGCCGACATAGAGCTGCGCGGCATTCAGCGGTTGCAGAAGATCGTGGCTGATAGCGGCCAGGAACTTGGTTTTGGAGAGGTTCGCCCGTTCGGCTTCACGCTTGGCTTCCAGCAGGCGGGATTCCACCACCCGGCGCTCCATTACCTCGGCACTGAGTTTGTCATTTAACGACTGGAGCTGGGCGGTCCGTTCCTGTACGCGCTGCTCCAGCGTCAGGTAAGACTGTTTTAGTTGCTCGGCACTGCGTTTGCGTTCAGTAATATCCCAGTTCAACACAAACAGCCCGACCACCTGCGTTGTGAGCCTTGTTGGGTACATAGCTTTTCACCAGGTGGCGTGACTCTCCTGAGCCATTGGTTTCCTCGCACTCGAAAGTGACCGACTCTCCTTCCAGCGCTTGTTTCAGGTAAGGCTTCAACTCGTTGAATTTACTCAGGGGCCGGGTCACCGAAATATGGCTGTTCAGCAGGTTACCGCGCTCAAATCCGTACCAATTGTCATAGACCTTGTTGGTGAACTGGTAGTGAAGATCAGCGCCGACATAGGCAATCAGAGCCGGGACGTTGTCAGTAATCAGGCGCAGCCACTGCTCGTTTTCCCTCAGGGTTTCGGCATAAAGGTGGCCCTGGGTAATATCGGTATAGGTGTTTACGTAACCGCCATCGCCCATGGCATGGCTGCGAACCTCAATAACCCGACCATCTTCAAGGATCTGCCGGCGGCTTCCACTCTGGTGACCCCCTTCCTCAACCCGGTTATCCAGCTCTAGCGGCGTCCTTTTTTGTACCCTAGACATCCGGTGTGCATTAAGAACTTCTTCTTCGAGGCCGGTCATTTCAGTAAAACGACGGTTGGCTATCTGGATGTCACCGTTGGCATCGACCATCAACACCCCCTGGGAGAGATTGTCGATAAGGGTCTGCAACATCCGGGATTTCTCAGCCATAGCGGCCTCAAACCGGTCAGCTTCCGCCTGTTTGATCCGGGTGATGTCGGTGTAAAGCATCACCAGGCCACCATCCGCCGTCTCGCGCTCACTGACCTGCATCCAACGGTTGTCTGCCTGCTGGAACACCCGGCCACCGAGGTTTTTGTCATAGGGGTATTCACGGACAATAAGGCCGCTGTCATGGGCCAGCTGTTTAATTTCCCCCAGGGTGGAGTCCTGGCTGAGGGGGATCTGGTTGTCCTGCCAGAACTGGCGGAAGTGGCTGTTGGAATACACCAGCCGCCGTTGGTTGTCGTAAAGGGCAAAACCGTCAGTGATGGTTTCAATCGCATCGAGGAAACGCTGCTGGGCGCGCTCGGTTTTTCGCTTGGCCTGCGTCAACTGACGGTTTGTTTCCTCCAGCTCCACCAGTGCGGCATTCAGCTCTTCGGTTTTCTCCCTGACCTGTTCAGCCAGCACTACCGAGTGCTGGAAAGCGCCATACGGGTCGATTTTATGGCTGTTACCCTGCTCCACCCGGGAGATCAGTGAGTCAATAATCTTCTGTTTCCGGCGGTTCTCTTCCTGCAACCGACGAATATCCGATTGCAGCTGTTCCACATCAGCGGATTGCTTGTCGCTCAAATTAACCTGCCTTTCTCTCTGCCGGAAACGGCAGCACAACGCTTTCAGCCGGCCGCCCGATCATCACCCCGGTCAGGGTCTGGTTCATATGAATGCCGTTAAGCTGCTCCCCGTAGGTATTAAAACCCACTAACCGGAAACGGGAGAAAAGCCTGGCAACCTGGTGTGTGGCATGGCGCTGCTCTATCTCCAGCCGTCTCAGGAAACAATCGCAACCAAGCACCATCTCAAGAGATCCCAGTTTTTGTTCAAGCTCAGTCAGTTTGGTTTCCACCTGCCCGAGCAAATCCCCCGGTCGCATCGCGGTCAGCACAATGCCGTCATCGACCGCACAGTAAAAATTCAGGCTGAGATCGTCATTAACCTTCTGGATAGACCGGACGTAATACTCATCCCCGATCAGCACTGCCAGCGGGTGCAGCGCGTACACTTCCGGACGGAGATCGGCGAGCGGAATACCCACTTCCCGGGCGTACACCTCGGCTGCGGGCTCAGCATTAAGTTCATAGATACGGCGCTGATCACAGTCGGCCTTGGTCACAACCAGCTTGCGATCGAGGCTTTCAATATGGTGGGTGGTAAAAACTTCGAACGGGCAAAGGGTATTAACCATAATGATGATGGCCGAATCATTATGAAAAGCCCCGTTGTAATACACATGGGTGTTTGCCAGGTTTTCATCATCACCGGCAGAGCCGCCAAAGTGTGGAATCCGGCCAAGGGCGGTATCCAGCGTCACCAGAAAATGTTCTTCCTGTGGCGACAGCCCGTCTATCAAGGTCATCACGAAGGTATTGCCGGAAACCGGGGCTTTCGGTCGGGCTTTAATGCCATCGACCAGCTTGGCAACGCAATTCTGCGCTTCCAGCAACGAAAAATCAGACAACGGTTTGACCAGCGCCTCTACCGTGAACACCTCATTGCTGAAACCCAATGCACTGATGCTGCTTTTTCCGTACCCGTGATCAGTCACTTCCCCTGCCGTGGTACAACCCATCACTTTCCTGCCGGGAAATGCCTTCTCCATTTCCTCGCCCAGCCGCGGCAGATCATAAGCGGCTGAACAGAAAAACAGGATGTATTCAAATTCCGGGTTATCTATCTGTTTCGCCAGCTCCCGCGCTGCGCGGTAAGCGTCCAGCTGGTAGGTAGCAGCGGTAGCAACGTAAGGCTGCTGCCTGGTCTCTGTCTGAATGTGCATCTCCGGTCCCCGTACGGACGTCCATTGTTACAGTTTAGAGATTCGGGAGATGGCTTGTTATCCTACTTTGGCAGGATATCAGGAAGACTTCACGGTACGTGGGACAGCGCTAGTTGTGCCTTTGCTGACAGGGATTTAAGCGCTTCGACCGAAAGGGAAGGCTGGCGTTCCACCTCCGTCACGAGCCCTTGCAGCCGGTTGATATGGGCGTGATATTCGGCAGCTGATTTACAATACCGGCGGTGCCACTCCCCCTGCGCAGCGCGGTGTAACTCGTGCATTTTCAGGGAAACACGTCCGTCTGACACTTCGTCTATTGCCCTCAGGATGCACTCGGCTGTTTCCTCCGGGGAGACATCAAAGTAGCTGTACCAGCTCAGCCGGCAAAGCGCGAAATCAATATCAACCCCCAACGCATAGACATTCCCGGCCAACCGGCTTTGGCGAAGCGACGGGTGCGCCAATACCACATGCGCCAGCACCCCGAGTGAGAGTGGCTGCAAAACGGTTTCCGGCAAACAAACTGAGACCACGCAGGCACCCGGGTCTGAAAAACAGCGGACGTTGCCACGAAGCAACAGGCACTGCGCCGTCTCATCGACACCTGGCCGGCTATCTGGCTACTTTCTGAGTTAAAACCAGAGCTGAAACTGACTGCAACGCCAGCGGACGGTTCTTCTTCGCCCTTGCCAGCCAGCCAGCTCCGCAAGGATATGGATTCAGGCGGCCAGATTTGGACAAAATGCTGCGGTGCGTGAATTATCTCCCTGCATGATGCCACTCGCCCAGTCCGTTGACCGTTTCCCGCAATACCTTCTGAATCCCGGAAGACTGGTGCCAATGCGAATACAGCTTGCTGCTGCAACGCACCGGTTCAATGGTTTCATCCAATAACGACTGCCAGATGTCCCGGCAGTGCGCTTCATCCTCTTTCATGACTTCCGCACGAAGTGCCATAACACCTGTCACCCCGTTATGGAAACTGACACTGAATCTTCCCGGCTTTCCCTGAGATGAGAACATGTCCTCGGAGCGCTGTTCGAAATAACGAAGAAAACAGAGTGCCTGTCGCGCAGAGGCGTAATTCCGCCCGGGAAAGCGGATACACATCCCCAGCGTTGTCAGGTTAACTGGCCCATCACGTAACCGGTGGTAATCCCCGGGCTGCAAAATCCGGTTTGGCCCGGATACAAACGGGGAAACAGCAATATTGCTGTCGGGCATGGGTGGAAGCGTGTCAGGCTCTGCCCTAGCCAACGCGAAAGCTTGGTATAGCGCAGCAAGGTGCTCACCATATTTGGCGGCTTGCTCTCCGTGGCGCTCCAGTTGCCGAGCCCTGACCGCCGCCGTCACGTCACCCGGTTTCAATTCGTAAAGAAGTGATTCAACCAATCCGGACAGATCGGTTTTTGGGTTGCCATGGTCCAATCGCTCAAACTGGAGGATACGCAAAGACTTTCCCTTAGCGACAGCCCGGGAAAAGTGGTCATCCTCAAGGGGAGGAAGAAGTGCCCAGCCAGCCTTTTTTATCATACCGCTGTGAGTTTGAAGCAATGTCCGGACACCCAGCCAAAGGGCATCAGGTATGCCCGACACGATCAGGGTTTGTATAGTGTTGAGACGTTGCGGATTGGCAACCCAGCATACTGCCGGAGCAGCTACTTCTCGTGACAGGCTTTCTTCCCAGTCCGAAACAGCCTGGTCAAGCAGCCCCACCACCTTTTCAATATCCCAAACCCCGCCTAAGACAAGTCGTAACTTGGCCGGATGGTAGTGACGCTTATGGTAGTGGCGCACATCGCCGGCAGTCAGTTCAAAGATGGTCTCAGGCAATCCGCCATAAAACGGCAATCTCTGAGGCCGGGCAGAGGCCAGAGCAAGGTTGCGGGTAAAAAGCGGCTGGCCCAGATAGCCCTGCATTTCGGTAACAAGTACACCTTTACCACCTCGTCCATGTTCTTTTGAGCGGTTGTGAACTTCTTGTTCGAAGTCGGTGACTCGCAGAAGGGGGGCAAGAGTTGCATGAAGAAAATAGCCCAGCGCTTCAAGGGCATCAGATTCAAAAAGCGAAGCGAGGTGAAAATGGGTACCGTCCGGTTGGGTCGATGCATTGCATTCGAGCATCGTAAGGCGGCTTGTCAACTGCCAGAAAAAAAGAGGATCCGGGTAGCGCACGCATCCCCTCAGAACCATATGTTCGGTGGCATGGGCGATACCGGAATCATCGGTTGAAGCCGCGGGAAACTGTAAACTGGCACAACTGGCTACTTCCACCCCGTATAGCGCCGGGCAATGCCATATCTCGGCCCCGGATGGGTGCGGATAACATTGCCATACCCTGCCATCACTGCCTGTAAAAATCTTCTCCGTTAGCCTCATGTTCCTCCTGAAGGGAAACACTGACAGGAGAGCCGTTTATAGCTTCTCCCTCAGAATTACCTGACTGTTTGCAAAGCTCCTTGCCAGGGTTTCACTGTGGCAACCGGTACCGGACGCGGCCCTCCCCCTGGCTTGCTCAATCAGGTGGTGGTGCGGTGAGCGTTCACACACCGGGTCGGTATTATGGGCATCACCGGTCAGCATCATTGCCTGACAGCGGCAGCCTCCATAATCTTTCTCTTTGTCTTCGCAACTGCGGCAAGGTTCTGGCATCCAGTCATAGCCCCGGAAATGATTGAAGCCTTCTGATTCAAACCAGATATGACGCAGACTGTGCTCCCTGACATTGAGAAAAGGCAGATCCAACAGCGCCGCGCTGTGGCACGGAAGCGCTTTGCCTTCCGGCGAAATATTGAGAAACAGGCTGCCCCAGCCACTCATGCAGGCTTTGGGGCGTGACTCGTAATAATCCGGCGTGACAAAAATGAACTTCGGCCCTTCACCGTTTTGCTGCTCCCGGAACGCGTTCACGTAGCTTTCCGCCGTTTCTATTTCCTGCCAGGACGGCAACAACTGATCGCGGTTTTCCAGCGCCCAGCCGTAATACTGAGCGGTGGCAAGCTCCACATAGTCAGCGCTCAGCTCACAGGAGAGATCCATAATCTGTGGGATCTGGTGAATATTCTGTTTGCTGATGACAAAGTTGAGCACCATCGGAAAACCGTGGGCTTTTACCAGCCGAGCCATCTCTTTTTTCTGCTGGAATGCCCGTTTTTTGCCGGCTATGGCATCGTTCAAATCCGGGTCCGATGACTGAAAGCTGATTTGGATATGGTCAAGCCCGGCCTCTTTGAGCACTTTGATGCGTTTTTCATTCAGACCAATGCCAGAGGTGATGAGGTTGGAGTAAAACCCCAACGCCCTTGCCCGGCTGACAATGGTTTCCAAGTCTTTGCGAAGCAGCGGCTCCCCGCCGGAAAGCCCAAGCTGTACTGCCCCCATCTCGCGGGCCTGCTCCAACACATCCAACCAGGTTTCCGTATCAAGTTCGTTTTCAGGCTCTCCGAGGTTAACCGGGTTCGAACAATAGGGGCACTGGAGCGGGCAGCGGTAGGTTAGCTCCATCAACAGCCATAAAGGTGGCGATATGTCCGGTTGTTCAACCGGCTGGCTGGATCCATTTTTTGTCATACGCGACTCCAAAAAACTCAGTGACATCATCCGCCAGGGTTTCCGCCCCCGGGTATTTGTCCTGCAACGCAGCGATAACCTCATATGGGGAGCGCTTCCCGTCGACGTGAGAAAGTATCTCCGCCGCCGTGTCACTCAGCTTTACCATGCCCTCCGGAAACAGGAGAACATAACAGCCTTGCGCCTTTTCATACTGCATACGGAACAGCGGGTTGAGCGCAACAGCGCTGTCCGGGTTCAGTTTCCCACTCATAAATCCAGCCCACGGTGATAAACCTGCCCGTCAGTTATCCCGACATAAGGCGGACGCTCAAATTCCCACGCCATGCTGATGGCGTCGAGCATGCTCCATAGGATATCCAGCTTAAACTGGAGAATGTCCAGCGCCTGCGCCTGCTTGTCTGCCGTATCAAAGTAGTCCAGGGTAATTTGCAGGCCGTGGCTGACATCGCGGCGAGCCTGGGACAGACGTTGGCGAAAATAGGTCAGCCCTTCCTGCTCTATCCATGGGTAATGCTCAGCCAGGAATCAAGCCGGGACTGGTGAATTTCCGGGGCAAACAGTTCGGTGAGGGAGGAGCAAGCAGCCTGCTGCCAGTTCGCCCTGCGGGCAAAATTGACGTAGGCATCAACTGCAAACCTGACACCCGGCAGCACCCAGCGTTGGTCCAGCACTTCTTCCCGGCTGAGGCCGACGGATTCACCCAGTTTGAGCCAGGCTTCAATACCACCGTATTTTTCATCCAGTGAGGCATGTCCATCGTGATCCAGGATGCGCTGAATCCATCCCCTGCGGACATCGATTTCCTTACAGTTAGCCAGGATGGCGGCATCTTTGATGGGGATACTGATTTGGTAGTAGAAACGGTTCGCCACCCAGGCTCGGATCTGCTCCCGGCTGCACTGACCGGCATACATCGCTTTGTGAAATGGATGATGGATATGGTAATACTGCCCTTTGGCTCTTAGGGTCTTTTCAAATTCTTCCGGTTAAGTGCCTTTTCCATTGGCGTTCTCCGTTCATCTGGGTCCTGGGTCCTTGGTCCTGGGTCCTTGGTCCTTGGTCCTTGGTCCTTGGTCCTTGGTCCTTGGTCCTTGGTCCTTGGTCCTTGGTCCTTGGTCCTTGAAGATTTTGCTAAAAAATGGCTCACAAAGCTCAAAACAGTAGTTATCCGACCCTAAAATTCTATTTCCATCCCATCAAATGCCACATCGACTCCGGCGTCATTGACCTTGCGGCGCTCTTTGGAGTCCTCGTCGAGGATTGGGTTGGTATTGTTGATATGGATGAGCACTTTCCGCGGTCGATCAAACTGTGATAAGAGCGCCAGCATTCCCTTGGAACCGGATACGGAAAGGTGGCCCATATCGGTACCCAGGCTGTCGCTGAAGCCGTTTTGGATCATCTCATCATCCTGCCAGAGTGTTCCGTCTACCATCACGCAGGCAGCGCCGGACATAGCTTCCCGGACGCTGTCATCCGGCTCAGCCAGACCCGGGGCATAAAAAAGGTACTCTCCGGTACGGCAATCTGTGACTTTCAGACCGATATTGTCCCCGACATGCGGGTCATGCCGGTGGGCGGAATAGGGCGGCGCCTTGGAAACCAGCACCACAGGGTCAAACCTCAGGTTGGGTACACCTTCTACCTGGAACGCTTTTTCCGGCTCAACACTGATGGAATGGACCCGGAATCCACCGTCCCAGTGAGTCAGGATATTCAGCAGCGGAAATTCATGGGTGAGCTGGTGGCGGACAACATCGGTACAATAGAGATTCATGGGCAGGCCTTCACGCAAAATCAGAAGCCCCGTAGTGTGATCAATCTGAGCGTCAGTCACCACCACACCGGCAATCGCCGATCCCCTTGCCCCTGCTGCGTTTGCCAGTTGAGGCCGGGCATTGATTTGCTGCCTGATATCCGGAGAGGCGTTGATGACTACCCACTTGTGGCCATCATCACTGACCGCAATGGATGACTGAGTACGATGGAGGGCATTGATACTGCCATTGCGCGCTCCCCGGCACAGCTGCAATGACAATTCCACTGCGGAAATCCCCCGCCGGCACCGGCACCCAAAACCAATACCTTCATACTCCCCTCCCGAATAGCCTGCTTCCCGGTAAAGGTTGTCCAAACGGGCCTGGCCGGGTCACAAAAAACAGAGCGCCCCCGGAGTGGGAGCGCCCATGTATAACCTTGCTCAGCGGTTGCTGATGTAAAGGGTCACTTCAAAGCCAAGACGAAGTTCCTGGTACGTTGGTTTTACCCACATAGTGCTAACTCCTTGTGTTGGTGATCCAGTTCAGGACATGCCTTACTACGTTAGATCCTCTGAGCCTCATCCAGTACGACAACGTTTACCGATCCCGACCCTGACGCTCCTCTATCGAGAGTAGTGACGGATGCCTGCAACGAAAATCCTACTTTGTGATGAAATATCTCCTCCACCTTTTTCCTCTGTTTTTCCGGGCATTATTCTTTTGCCTCAATGGCAATAATGCCCGGCTGAACCTCGGCTACCACCGGTTTCCCTGTACGGTTCTTAGTGCGGGTTTTCCGGCTGTATCGATCAACAACACACTGTTTGTTGTCATGAATAATCACCAGACAATCGAGGCATTGGATACATTCGTTGTAATCGATATCGCCCCCGGGTTTTATCGCATTGATCTGGCATTTTTTATGGCAAAGCTGGCAGGGGTTCCCGCACTCTTCACGACGGGACAGCCAGCTGAAAAACCGCAACCTCCCAAGCACTGAAAGCCCGGCCCCAAGCGGACAAAGGTAACGGCAGTAGGCTTTGTGTACCCAGGCGCTGGCAGCCAACAACACTGCGGCATAGAGCACAAATGGCCATGTTCGGTCGAAAACCAGAGTAACCGCTGTTTTAAAGGGTTCGACTTCAGCCAGGGTTTCTGCAGTGGACAGGGAAGAAAACGACACAGCAACCAATCCGGCAAGAACCGGGTATTTGACCCATTGAAGCCGCCGGTGCAGGGCGTCTTTCATCCGGATCTGGCGGATGCCCAGCCGTTTGCCAAGCTCCGCAACCAACTCCTGCATTGCCCCGAACGGACAAAGCCAGCCGCAGAACAGCCCCCGGCCCCACAAAAACAGCGAGACAAACACGTAGCTCCAGAGCACGAAAATTACCGGGTCAAGCAGGAACACGTTGATATCGAAACCCTGCCAGAGCGACAGCAACAGCGTGTAGATGTTAACCACAGACAACTGCCCCTGCGCATATATTCCGATAAAGCCAATCACAAACACTAAGGCTGCGAGACGAACAGGATGCAGGTACCGCCCAGCCTCTTTAGCCAGCGGCTTTTGGAAGGTGAACAAGCCCGTCAACAAGACAAGGTAGGCCGCTAAAACCGCCACCTCCCACATTCTGTCGCGCCATAACCTTACCCAAAGCGGCTCTGGTTTTTGGGCTGCGCTGGCATCGGGTTTGCTGACCACCTCATCCGGCAACTGGTAGACCGAGGTGAGTGGCCGGTTTTCAGATTCCAGGAAGCTCTTTTTCACGGCGACATTGAGATGAAGCTCGACCGGTTTACCCGGGTCAAAGCCGCTGCTGCTTTTTATCCTGAACACCCGGATTTGCTCAAAGTCCGGCACACCGGTTGCCAGTGACGGGGAGTAGAAGCTGTAAAAATCCGTATCCCTGATATCCACCGCAAAACCGCCCTGGCTGATACTGAACCGGGCAGGAGAAGTTCCGGGGATAAAGTCCTCAGCCAGCATCGCATATTCCCCCCGGGAGAATGCCATCAGTGCGATTTCCCCGTCTTCCAGGCTTTTCTCCAGCCGCTGGAATTCTTCCTCACCGAGCAGGTTTCGCCCAATCAGCGGGCTGTTAAGCACCGCCATGTAAACATCGACAAAGGTGCCGTCCTCCGGGATTTCTGTCAGGTGTTCAAGCTGTTCCGAGGGCAGTGCCAGCACTTTCGCCGCACTCGGCTGGGAAAGAAACCAGTGATGCACAAGACCACGGCTGACCAGTTCATCAAATACCAACGGGCTGAAATTACCCGTTTTGAGGGTACTCAGGCGCTGATCAGCAAAACCGCTCAACCGAGCTCGAGCGACCTTCATGGCAGCAGTCAGGATGGTGTCGTTGATAACAATAATGGAGACTGTCGCCTTGGTAACACCATCCAGGTAGACCGTGCTGCCATCGTCCACCCTCTGCTGGCGCGACCCGATAATAAAGCGATTTTGGATACGCTGGCCGAGGTACTGCGCGATGTACGCCAGCAACGGTTCTTCACCAAGTCCGTGAAGGAAAATAGGTTCATGGTGCCGGACAAGCTCTATTCCCTGAATCACACCTTCTGTATCCAATCCCATCCGGATATTCACGGTCTCACCGGAAAACCCCGGGAAATCGGTCAGGTCATCGGATTCAAACACATAACCCAGCAGATCACTTAGCTGATAGACCGGTGTTACCGGCAAGTCCGGCTCCGGCGGCAGGGTGCGTGTCGCCTGAGGGAACAGCCGGGCTATTTCCGGCGTAACCTCCTGCCATTGCTCACCAAACACCGGTTTGCTGTGTATCAAGCACAGTGCGGATACGGTCATCATCCAGATACAAAAAAGCCGGCACACTGGGTGCCGGCAAACGAGAGTTGGTTTTTGCACCTTACACCTCCATAGGTGCATCAGGATGTGGCTGTCACCCTGATGCCCTATTGGATGTTCGAAGAATATTAGTTAGAAGAAGCCCAGTGGGTTGATGTCGTAGCTCACCAGCAGGTTCTTGGTTTGTTGGTAGTGATCCAACATCATCTTGTGGGTTTCACGGCCGATACCGGATTTCTTGTAGCCACCAAATGCCGCATGCGCGGGGTAGAGGTGGTAACAGTTGGTCCATACACGTCCGGCCTGGATGGCACGCCCCATACGGTATGCACGGTTTACGTCACGGGTCCAGAGCCCGGCTCCAAGGCCGAAATCCGTATCATTGGCAATGCGCAGTGCTTCTGCTTCGTCTTTAAAGGTGGTCACACTGACAACCGGGCCAAAGATTTCCTCCTGGAATACCCGCATTGAGTTGTCCCCTTTGAGGATGGTTGGCTGGACGTAAAATCCCTTGTCGAAGCCGGAGATCGCGGCCGCCTGACCACCCATCAGTACTTCGGCACCTTCATCCCGGCCGATTTGCAGGTAGCTGAGGATCTTGTCGTATTGCTCATCAGACGCCTGCGCGCCCACCTGAGTTTCGGTATCAAGCGGATTGCCGTGCTTGATGCTCTTGGCGCGTTCAATCACCAGGCCAATGAAGTCATCATAAATGCTTTCCTGTACCAGCAGTCTTGACGGACAGGTACAGACCTCACCTTGGTTAAAGAACGCCAGCACAGTGCCTTCAACCGCTTTGCTGATAAACGCATCTTCCTGCTGCATAACATCTTCAAAGTAGATGTTCGGCGATTTACCGCCCAGTTCTACCGTGGAAGGAATCATGTTTTCTGCTGCGCAGCGCATGATGTGGTTACCGATTGGGGTTGAACCGGTAAAGGCAATTTTGGCAATACGGGTCGAGGTAGCGAGTGCCTGTCCGGCTTCCGGCCCCATGCCGTTAACCACGTTAACAACGCCCGGAGGCAGAATATCTTCGATGATTTCCATCAGAAGCAGGATGGTGGTTGGGGTTTGCTCTGCCGGCTTCAATACCACACAGTTACCTGCCGCCAGCGCTGGCGCCAGTTTCCACGCCGCCATCAGAAGCGGGAAGTTCCAGGGGATAATCTGGCCGACAACACCCAGTGGCTCATGGATATGATAGGCACTGTGTTGCCGTCAATTTCTGCGGCGCTGCTTCCTGCGCCCGGATACAACCGGCGAAATAACGGAAATGGTCAACACACAGGGGAATATCTGCCGCCAGGGTCTCACGCACAGCCTTACCATTTTCCCAGGTTTCGGCAACCGCCAGCATTTCCAGGTTTGCCTCAATGCGGTCGGCGATTTTGAGCAGCATATTTGAACGTTCGGTTACCGATGTCGCGCCCCAGGCATCTTTTGCTGCATGGGCGGCGTCCAGTGCAAGCTCAATATCTTCAGCGGTCGAGCGTGGAATCTCGGTGAATCCCTCACCGGTACAAGGCGTTGTATTAGTGAAATACTGCCCTTTTACCGGCTCTACCCACTGCCCGCCAATAAAGTTTCCGTAGCGGGGTTTAAAGCTGACGACTGCGCCTTCTGATCCTGGTTTTGCGTAAATCATGATTCCACCTCATGTGTTGTGGCATTAATCCATTGCGTTCGGCTCGGGACTGCATCAGGCAGTTTTCCCTCACCTGTAAATCAATTGTGGCAATTGGAACTTACGCGCTCTATCAGCAGTTGGTTTACAAAATCTCCTACTTTGGGAGGGCATCCAATAAGTAGAAAATTAATGACCTACCAGTCGAATCGCCATTGGGGTGAAAGCCCATTTATTTCCAGTGGTTTAGCGACCTGCACACCTTGTTGCCGAAGGGTAATCCAGTGCTCCCAAATCTTTTCAATGTTGTATTCATCCTGAACCCGGGTTTTGAGCTTCAATTCATCACCTTGTCCCACGAAACCTTCCTTGAGAACCCGGTAATACCAACCGGTAATTTTCTGCATGATCACCAGTTCGAGCACATGGGCATTCCCAATTCGCTGGTTGAGTTTCCAGCAGGGCATCCGGGGTTGGGATACCTGGATTTCGGTCTCTCCCACAGTGTAGATATCGCCGATAAAAACATTGGATTCAGTCATTCCAAAGGTTGAGAAGTTCTCACCGACACAGGGCTTATCAAGGTTCTCGGCAAGGTGAGGAAAGGCTTCTTTCAATACCCGATAATTTTCCAGGGGAAAGTGATAGACGGCTTTATCCAACCCGCCATGGACCCGGCTGTCGACCTGGAAGTCTCCCTCAAGGCCAAATTCTCCCAGAAACACCCGCCCCGCCACCGGCTGTTTATTGATGCCGGTTGGTGTATTGGAAGGCCCGATAGTGTCTTTGACTGCCACTCTGATAGGGCCAAGAACACACGCATTTTCATCACTCATATGAAAACTCCGTCGCTGAAAAGCAAAAGGGCCCCGAAGGACCCTTGTACCCATTGGATTAATTACCGGATAATTTGAACGTCCATACCATGCCGCCCTGGTTAAAGTTCTTAACCCGTTTGGCGACATCTCCGCCCCAGAGCGGTACCGCACCTCCCCAACCAGACAGGACACTCACGTACTGCTCACCATCCATCTCCCACGTCACCGGGCTGCCAACGATGCCAGAGCCGGTATTAAACTTGTAAAGCAGCTCACCGGTTTTATCGTCAAAGCCGAGCAGGTAACCTTCCGGGTTCCCGGTAAACACCAGGCCGCCGGCAGTTGTCAGCACCCCACCCCACAAAGGTGCGTAGTTTTTATATTCCCAGACAATCTTGCCACTCTTCGGATCCACGGCTCTCAGCACGCCAATGTAATCGTCGTTGAGCGCTTTGATGGTAAATCCCGCACCGAGGTAAGCCGCACCTTTCTTGTACGCAGTCGGCTCATTCCAGATGTCCATCTGCCACTCATTGGAAGGAACATAGAAAAGCCCGGTATCCTGGCTGTATGCCATTGGCATCCAGTTTTTGCCGCCGAGGAAAGACGGTGCAGCTACTACTGTTTTGCCTTGCTTGCCATCGGTCGACTCTGTTGGGTTACCCGGGCGGTTGCTGTCGACATAAATCGGACGGCCTTTCTCATCAAGCCCTGATGCCCAGCTGATTTTGTCAACAAACGGGAAGCCACGGATAAAGTCGCCGTTGGTACGGTCAAGGACATAGAAAAAGCCATTACGGTCAGCCGTAGCACCGGCTTTGACGGTCTTGCCGCCTTCGTCATAATCAAAGGAAATGAATTCGTTTACACCATCGAAATCCCAGCCGTCATGCGGGGTGTCTGGAAATGCCAGACAATTTTCCCGTTATCCGGGTCGATGGCTAAGCGAGAAGAGGAAAAGAGGTTGTCACCCGGACGCATGTGGGAGTTCCAGGGGCCGGGTTTCCCGTGCCGAAGAATAAGAGGTCGGTGTCAGCATCATAAGTTCCCCCTAACCAAGGGGCGGCACCACCTGATTTCCAGAGATCTGCAGGCCAGGTTTTTCCTGCCTCACCACCGGAGATGCCGGCTTCAGTTTTCTTTCCGTCAACCCAGACATAACCCATATGGCCTTCAACTGTCGGACGTTCCCAGACGATTGCACCGGTTTTTGCGTCATAAGCGCGTACCTTCCCGACAATACCGAACTCACCGCCGGAGACACCGGTAATAACGTTACCTTTAACAATTATGGGGCTGCTGTGATGGAATAACCGGCTTTATAATCTTCTACTTTCTTCTTCCAGCGCACCTTGCCGGTTTTAGCGTCCAGCGCGACCAGCTTGGCATCCAAAGTGGCAAAGATCACCTGGTCATCGTAAAGCGCCACACCTCGGTTAATCACATCACAACACGGCATGATGCCATCGGGCAGTCGCGCATCGTACTGCCATAACTCATCACCGGTTCTGGCATCAATGGCATAGACGCGGGAGTAAGATCCGGTGATATACATTACGCCATCTTTGATCAACGGTTGGGATTCCTGCCCACGCTGTTTCTCTCCGCCCAGGGAAAATCCCCATGCCGGCACCATGTTTTTGACAGTATCTTTATTGATTTTATCAAGGCCGCTATAGCGCTGAGCGCGCAGCCCCATCCCGTAGCTGACTATGTCATCGGGGGTTGCCTGGTCGTTCAGGATATCCTGATCTGTTACGCCTGCACTCGTTGCAGATGACAAACATAATAGGCCTGTCGCCACCAAGAAACCGAACTTACGGTTTACTGCTGTCATTGGGTGTTCCTCTCCAGTTTCAGTCCTTTTAGAAAACCGGCTCTTGAAGCGCTGTACCGGATTTCTCCTTCACTTATCACGTCACTTCGCACCACGGAGGTACTCATTGACTGAGTCTAAGTGACCCTGGAAATCAGGAAATTCGCATCTGGGAGGGTTTGAGCTCATACCTTGCAGGAATGCCGGATCATCCCGAAGTAGTAACTTTTCCCAATTCAGCAAAGGAAAACGACACAAGCCCAAAAAGGAATGACGGAACAGAAACAAAAGATACCGGTTAAATGTTGTTCAATTATCTGGACGACACACCTTCAACATTAAGAGTGATTTGGTGCCTTCCTGCACACGAAAAGACCAGGAGGAAAAGGACTTACTGACTGAATTATCAAATGTTATCGAAATTACACTTTTTGTTACTTGTCATGTCTTGTTTTTTCATTTGTTAAATTGACGATCACTTTTCCCGCACATAGTATATGGAATTCTAATCACTTCTACCCGTTTCATATTAACCGGTATCTGTTCCGGGACTCGAAGAAACAATCCGTTCCAAATCTGGCAGGGAATAGCATGGAAAAAATTAAGACTCAACAAGAAGCCTTGGTAAAGTCGACTGTTGGAGAAGCTACCTTTACCCATCAGAACAAACTGTTACCCGTTTCAGACGGAGTCACCATTCCAGCAGGTACCGAAATTGAACTGTCCGACGGTGCCGAACTTTTACTGGAATACCCGGACGGCAGCCTTGTCACACTGCCGGACAACACCCCATCATTCCCTGCCGATGAAGACATCCCTGGCCTGTCTGATGAAATTGCAGCCATTCAGGACCTGATCCTCGGCGGCGAAGATCCAACCGAAGAACTCCCCGCCACCGCCGCCGGCGGCTCCAACTCATCCGGCGGAGGATTCAGATATACCTCCATCGACCGCGATGCGCTGAAACCTTGCTGATGCCGGGTATGAGACCGAAGGAGTGGGGCCTCTTAGTTTTGATAGGGAGGATGAAAGCGGGGATGGAACAGCATTAATAAGTAACAACTCAGAAGAAGAATCCCCTGCACCGGAGGGCGATGGAAATACAAACCCACCGGTAGTTGTAGAATCAATCTCAAGCCCCACGGTTAGTGAGGGGGATAAAGCAGTATTCACTGTTACGCTTTCTCAATCCTCCACGTCCATAACTACCGTAACAATGAATTTAGATGGTGGAAGTGCCAGCGCAGGTACAGATTTCAAAAACACAGCAGTGACCGTCAACGGCGTGGAAGTGCAAGTTGCCGGTGATGGCAGCTTCACAGTTGATGTCCCTGCGGGCGAAACCCGTTTCGAAGTAATTGTAGAAACAATTGATGACGCCATCTCGGAGAATGAAGAAAGTTTCACCCTTTCTGCCGGAACAGTTGGTCAGGACGGGGTTGAGGTTGGGGTTGGCACCATTGAAGATGACCGTGCCACCGGTAACCCGGACGTCGACGAGGACGTGCGCCCGAACGTCACCATTACCGGTGACAGCACCGTGACCGAAGCCGACGGCGTTTACCTCACCTACACCGCCAAGCTCGACGGCCCGGCCGCTGATGACATCACCGCATCCCTGACCCTCGGCGGTAACGCCACCCAGGACAGTGACTACGGCAACCTCCAGGTCAAGATTAACGGCCAGTGGAAGGACTACACCGACAGCATCACCCTGCCGAAGGACGGCAGCGCGGTTGAGCTGCGTGTGCCGGTCAAGGATGACAAGGTTGCGGAGAGCGACGAGACCGTTTCGGTCACCGTTTCCACAACCAGCGACCTGGTCACCGACAAGAGCGACACCGCCTCCGGCACCATTGAAG
>BAXG01000050.1 GCA_001310455.1 Photobacterium sp. JCM 19050 | reverse complement strand
ACCTTGAGATGGTTTGGGTATAGATAAAATTATTCTTCCGGTTCCGTGTGTTTTTCATAGGGCAATTTTATATGCCCCCAACGAATCACAATGACCGTTGCGGCCAACACCAGCGTGGCAGCTGCAATTGCTGCAATGCGCCAACTGTCCATCCCCTTCATATCTAGGATCAGGTAGCGAGCCAACGCGACGATGGCGATATAAATTGGCATCCGCACCGGTAGTTTGCCGGATTCAACAAAGTTCGACACCATGGCCAGCACTTCCAGGTAAATAAAGAGCAGCAGCAGGTCTGCGAGTTCTACCTTCCGGCGTCGAAGATGTGCTTTATCTCCTGCCCAATAGCAATGACCGTGGCAACGGCTATCAGGGCTAACACTATATGTTCTGTGGTCTTTATGGCGTTCAAACCAAACTTCCTTGTTAAGTTCATAGCGCTCCTTTAAAAGTATTTACACGTCGAGTTGTTTTTTATAATTGGGTATCGGTATCACTGATCGAAATCCACCAGCAAAACCGTAACTTGAGTATCTACCATTAATATTAAGCATAGGAAATATGCAATTAATCCTCTTTT
This sequence comes from Photobacterium sp. JCM 19050, assembly GCA_001310455.1. Lineage (GTDB taxonomy): Bacteria > Pseudomonadota > Gammaproteobacteria > Enterobacterales > Vibrionaceae > Parasalinivibrio. The sequence continues at coordinate 34,826 of BAXG01000050.1, read as the reverse complement.
ATGATGGCACTTGTCCTCTTTGCGTAGCAGAAATGGGCGAACTCTCGCAGTTGGATACCAGACAAAAACTCACTTTGATTGACATTCACACTGAAGACTTTGCCCGGCAATATCCAGATATAAACAAGGAAAGTGCGTCCGCCATCCTCCACGGCTATCTCACTGAAGATGACAAACCCCGGCGCTTGCTTTTAGGGTTGGATGTAACCTGCGCAGCATGGGACCTGGTCGGGAAAAAGCGTTGGCTGAAAATACTGCGCTGGCCGGTTGTACGCTGGTTTGCAGACTGGGCGTATATGCGCTTTGCCAACAACCGATACCTGATTTCTTACCTTTTGACTGGCAAATCCCGGTGCCAAAACGGCAACTGCCGGATTGATTAGCTAACCAAAACAAATGTGCCTATTCATCACACATAAAAAGCACTAAAATTCCGCCGTCTGCAAGACATCAACTTTGTGTAACAGGCAGGAATTCATGGAAAAGCTTTTTGAGCGTTTGATGTACTCATCCCGTTGGCTGATGGCGCGATTTATTTCGGTCTTAGCCTGGTGCTGCTGGCGCTGGGTATTAAATTCTTTCAGCAGATTTTTGAAGTAATCCCTCATGTCTTCACCATGAAGAGCATGGATCTGGTGTTGGTCGTGCTGTCACTGGTGGATATCGCGCTGGTTGGCGGACTGATTGTAATGGTGATGTTCTCCGGCTATGAAAACTTCGTGTCCCGTCTGGATTTGGACGATCACGACGACCGGCTTGGCTGGCTCGGCAAGTTGGATGCAGGTTCACTGAAAAATAAGGTAGCGGCATCCATCGTAGCAATTTCGTCTATTCACCTGCTCAAGATTTTTATGAATACTGAGCATATCGCCAATGACAAACTGCAATGGTACCTGATGATTCACATCACCTTTGTCCTGTCTGCCTTCGCGATGGGTTATCTGGATAAAATCACTCGCCACCACTAAAACGTCCGGCTGCAAGGATGCGGCTTTCCATTCGAGTCAGATTAACAAAGCTAATCGCTGTTACTGTGATTCTCGAACACATTTTGGGTACTGTGCTGCAAGGCATCCAGGCCCTGAAAAGATCGCGGTATTGCGTGCCGGTCAGGCCATCGAGGATTTCAGATTCCCATTGAAGGGCGCGAGGGATGATTTTCTCATAAAGTGCCAATCCTTCCGGGGTCAGAACAATTTGGGTGGCGCGTTGGTCACTTTCTCTTTTCTCCCGCACTATCAGACCTTTTTCTTCGAGCTTTGCCAGGGTGCGGGATACCTTGACTTTATCGAGGTTGGTAACGTCTGACAGATCCCGGGCAATCAGGTTTTCACGGGCACCAAGATTGGCAAGAATCCGCCATTCAGGGCGTGAGATACCGAATTCTTTCTCGTACAGCGCGGCAAGGCTGTCCGCAACCTTTTCAGCGGTTCGAACCAGTTTGTAAGGAAGAAAATCCTCCAGTGAGAATGAACTGTACTGCCCCATGTAATCCTTACCTGCCATTCCGTGTGACGCGCGGTGTGCCGTCATATCCCGATGCCATTAAAGCACATAATGGCATCGGGGAAATACATAACCTGTCAACTGTACAGCCAGTGCGGCAGAGCCAGGGACAGTGACGGGATCAGCGCAATCAGAACAAGCCGAACCATATCCGCCGTCCAGAAAGGTACGATACCGCGGAAAATGGTTTTGGTATTGATGTCTTTCATCACCCCGGAAAGCACAAAAACATTCATGCCGACAGGAGGTGTAATCAGGCTTATCTCTGTAACCACTACCACCAGGATGCCAAACCACACAAGGTCAAAACCGAGGCTCTGCACAAGCGGGAAGAAGATAGGCACTGTCAGCAGCAACATCGACATACTTTCAAACACGCAACCAAGCAGAATATAGATAACCAGAATCGCTGCCATCACCATAAACGGTGACATTTCCAACCCGGTGACCACTGCCAGCAGGGCATCGGTGAACCCGGCCCGGTTGATAAAGTTGGAGAAGATCAGCGCAGAAATCACCACACTGAAAAGAACCGCGGTGGTTTTTGCTGTCTCGACCAATACTTCGCGCAATACCTGGTAGTTAAGCTGGCGTTTAAGGCCGGCAATCACCAACGCACCGGCAGCACCAATTCCGGCAGCTTCCGTCGGTGTAAAGGCGCCGGCATAAATGCCACCCATCACCAATACAAAAAGTGCAACCGTCGAAATCACCCTTTAAGGGCCAGCCAGCGCTCCCGCCACGGCAATTTTTCCATTGGAGGGGCAATCTGGGGTTTGCGGTAGACGACCCAACGCACGGCAGCCAGATACAAGCCAATACCGAGAAGCCCGGGAATCAACCTGCGGCGAAGAGTTCGCGGATACTGGTTTCCGTCAACAGGCCATAGACCACCAGCATAACACTCGGGGGAATAAGGATTCCCAGCGTCCCGCCCGCAGCAATCGACGCCGCCGCCAGGCTGTCCTGATAGCCGTATTTCCGCATCGGGGGCATCGCCACTTTTGACATCGTTGCCGCTGTCGCCAGACTCGACCCGCAAATGGCAGAGAAACCGCCACATGCCAAAATTGTTGCCATGGAAAGTCCGCCTTTGCGGTGCCCGACAAAGGCATTGCTGGCAGCATACAGTTCCTGAGACAACCCAGCACGGTTTACCAGATTCCCCATCAGGACAAAAAGAGGAATTACAGAAAGGCTGTAATCCTGACCGGTATCAATAATCCGCCGGGCCGCCATGGAAAGTGTTGCTGTCCAGTTAAAATCTACAAGTGCGCCAAAGCCGATAAACCCAACGATGCCCATGGCATAGGCGAGCGGGATCCGCAAAAGCACCAGGCCAGCAATACCGCAAAGCCAATCAATGTAATGGTCATGGTTTCCTCGCTGACGGTGTTTCAGAACTGCGCCCGGTATTCACTTCCGGGGACATGGGGCCACGCCTTACCGCATACAACCCGGCTAAAACCAGCACCATCACCATGGAGAGCCAGCCGGTCGCGGAGATAAAATACATAACGTAGCCAAGCGGGATCGCGAGAATGTCGGTCTCTTCGCCGTAGGAGAGAGAGCGTGTTCCCAGCCCCCACACTTTCCACGCCACCAGTCCGAGCGCAAAGGCGCAGCCAAGGCTAATCAATATCTGCCGGGCATTCACCATTACTTGGGGAAACCAGTCATCCAGCAAATCGACACAGATATGTTCTTCTTGCCAGGTAATCAGAGGGAAGGCTGCAAATACCACCAGCGCCAGCGTCACTTCTATCAATTCAACACTGCCTTGTAGCGGCGAATTAAGAAAGTAACGCCCGACGACATCAATGACGGTCACAACCAGCATGACTAACAGGGACAGTGCGGCCAGCCCTTCCAGACCGGACCGCACTTTACCAACACAATAAAGCAGGCGATCCATTACTGGGCTCCCAGCTCTGCCACCTGGCTACGGTAGTAATCAAGCGCTGCCTGGGGATCGCTGATGCGCTTTTTCTCGGCTTTTTTCAGCCACGCCGCTTCAAGACCAGCCGAATAACCTTTTGCCTGTTCAATCATTTCCGCAGAAGCTTCCATGACCGTATCGCCTTTTGCCAGCGTGTCCTCCAGCCCGGCGCTGTCAGCCGTATCCATCATCATGCCAAATAAGCGAGAGAGCTTCTCACCGGAGACAGAAAGCACTGCTTCGCGGTCTTCAGGAGACAGGCTGTCCAGCGTGTCCGGGTTCATCAAAAGGCTGAAACTGCTCGGTAAAGGCCGCCGGGGAAAGTCACCACATTGGGGGCCACTTCGTTCAGACGGAAACTCTTCAGGGTTTCCAGCGTAAAGAACGCACCATCAACGACACCCTGTGACAAGGCTTCATAGACTTTATTCGGCGGCAGGGCAACCGGGGCAACACCCATGTTTTTGCCGATGGTGGACATCACCTCGCCGGCAATACGCATCTTTTTACCTTTTAGGTCGTCAAACGAAGTGACCTTATCGCGGGTAATAATCGAACCCGGGCCATGCACACCCACACCAAGCACCACCAGCCCCCGGTGTTCATTGCCTTTTTTCAGGTACTTATCGAAAACGCGCCAGTAAGCAACAGAGGCGTTTTCAGAAGAAAGGTTGTTATCAAAGGTAGGTATTTCAGGCAGTTTGGTAAGTTCAAACCGGCCCGGTTTGAAACCGTGGAAAACCAGGTTACGTCACCGATGCCGTCAGCAACAATGTCAGCCTGCGCTGGTGGCGGCCCCATGTTGTATTCCACTTTCACCGTCACACGGCCGTCGGTGGCTTCTTCCACCCACTTGCCCCATGTCGGCCATACCATGCTGTTAATACCATGATTGGGTGATGCCCATGAACTTATCCGGATAACTTTGTCTGCAGCTGAAGCAGGTAGGGTTGCTCCCAGCAACAAGGCTGATACAGCGGCAAGCGTCCATTTTCTCTTCCACATATCGAGCTCCATTTTGTTTCATTTGTAATTTTTAGTCGTACAGTCCGGCTTTCCTTTTCTGACGATTTGTCTAACGTCACAAATCGCGCCTGACCTTAAAAATAGAATCACAACACCGGTATTAACGCAACACAAAAGTTAATAAAATGATAAATAAGTGTTGCAATCATCCCACTCACCACTCTAAGATGAATCTAACATTTAGTTTCAAATGAAACTTTAATGGCGGTAGGCAAAGGTGAGAAAAGCCACCGGATTGACAGAACACAAGGAGCTCAGAATGAGAAAGTGGTTTTCATTTCCTGTTGTAGAAGGGGAAGCATCCCGTCAGGCACATTGTGATTTACCAGAAGGAACCTTCGAGCGGGAAGTCGGCAAGGAGGGTTTTTTCGGCCCTGCAACCCATATGTATCATCAGCACGCCCCGACAGGCTGGACTGAGTGGGAAGGCCCGCTCCGTCCCCACGCATTCGACACCACCAAAATGGAAGTGTTTGATGACTCACGCTCAACGCGCCGAGTTTAGTGGAGAACGCTAACGTAAAAGTGCGTATCTGGAAGTGCTCAGAGAGAATGACCCACTTGGTCAGGAACAGTGACGGGGATGACTGCCTGTTTATTCACGCCGGAGCCGGCTCACTGTTTTGTGACTACGGACACATGACATTCAGTGAAGGGGATTACATTGTATTGCCCCGCGCCACAAGCTGGCGTATTGAACCGACCGAACCGGTAACCATGTTGATGATTGAAGCCACCAACGGCTCATATATGAGTGCCGAACGTGGTGTGGTGGGCGATCACGCTATCTTTGACCCTGCGGTCCTTGAATACCCACGTATTGATGATGCATTCCGCGCGCAGCAGAGCAGCACAGAGTCCTGGCAGGTACACATCAAAAGCCGGAACCAACTGAACAAAGTGACCTACCCGTTCAACCCGCTTGATGCAGTAGGTTGGAAAGGAAACCTCACCGTATTTCGCCTCAACTGGCGCGATATCCGCCCGTTGATGAGCCACCGTTACCACCTGCCGCCTTCTGCACACATTACTTTCGTGGCTGACGGCTTTGTCATTTGTACGTTTGTCCCCCGTCCGATTGAATCCGATCCGGGTGCCCTCAAAGTACCGTTCTATCACAACAATGATGACTATGATGAAGTGATCTTCTACCACAAGGGCGAGTTCTTCAGCCGAGACAACATCCATCCCGGCATGGTAACCCTGCACCCTTGTGGTTTCCCTCACGGCCCGCACCCGAAAGCGTTTGCCACCGGCGAGAAGCACGGCCGCAAGGAAACCGATGAGGTAGCAGTCATGATTGACACCCGGATACCTGTCGATATGACAGATGCAGCACGCGCTGTCGAAGATAAAGCGTATGTAAACTCCTGGCAGACGCCACCAAACGCCGAATAAGTGACCCCAAAGAACAAATCCAGACGGAGATTTACGGATGAAACTTGCATCCCTTAAACACCAGCGTGACGGAAAGCTGATCATTGTATCCCGTGACCTTGTACAGGCAGTATGCGCAGAAGGCATTGCGCCAACCTGCAATATGCGCTCGACAACTGGGCGGAAATCGCTCCCAAACTTGAGGCCAAATATGACGCACTGAACGCCGGAGAGTGTCCGGATTGCTTTCCTTTTGTCCCTGAAGACTGTGCCTCCCCCCTGCCCCGCGCCTTCCAATGGCTGATGGCAGTGCTTATGTCAATCATGTCGAATTGGTTCGTAAAGCCCGTGGTGCCACTATGCCGGAAAGCTTCTGGACAGATCCTTTAATGTACCAGGGCATGTCAGACGGCTTCCTTGGCCCAAGGGATGACATCGAGCTCGCTGACGATGCCTGGGGCTGCGACTTTGAAGCCGAAATCGCAGTCATCACTGACGACGTGCCGATGAGCACAAAGCCTGAAAACGCGACTTCCCACATCAAGCTGTTGATGCTGGTCAATGACGTTTCCCTTCGTAACCTGATTCCGGCAGAACTTGCCAAAGGTTTCGGCTTTTTCCAATCCAAGCCTGCCTCGGCGTTTTCACCGGTTGCTGTTACCCCGGATGAGCTCGGTGACAGTTGGAAGATGGCAAGGTTCACCGGCCACTGACCGTACACCTCAACGGCGAACTCTTTGGTGCACCAGATGCCGGTGTTGACATGACATTCAATTTCCACCAGTTGGTTGCCCACGTTGCCAAGAGCCGCCACATTGCTGCTGGTACGATTATCGGTTCAGGGACGGTTTCCAACCTCGACCGCAGCAAAGGTTCCTGCTGCCTAGCCGAGAAAAGGATGCTCGAAATTATCGACACTGGAGCAGCGTCCACATCGTTTATGACGTACGGTGATAAAGTTGAAATTGAGCTCTTCGGCGAGAATGGCGACTCGGTATTCGGCCGAATTGACCAGACCGTCACTCAATATGTCAAATAAAAGGACGAACAGATGCAGCTTTATGATTACGTCAGGTCGACCGCTGCTTTCAGGGTAAGGATTGCGCTGAACCTTAAGGAGATTCCTTACGAATCTTCGTCTGTGTCACTGCTCGACAATGAACAGGACCAGTCGGGTTACCGGTCTGTCAACGCTGCCGGACTCGTTCCGGCACTTGCAGACAACGGGCAAATCCTGACCCAGTCTCTGGCCATTCTGGAGTACCTGGACGAAATTCATCCTCACCACCCACTGTTGCCAAAAGACCCGGTTGCCAAAGCCCATTGCCGCGCATTGGCGATGGACGTCGCCTGCGACATGCATCCGCTGAACAACTTGAGGGTGCTCAACCACCTGACAGGCGAACTTGGACACAGCGAGGAAGAAAAACTGTCGTGGTATCACCACTGGCTGGCGCAGGGGTTTAATGGTCTTGAGGCGAAACTTCAGGGCACAGATACCGCTTTTTGCAGCGGCGACACCCCAATGATGGCGGACATTTGCCTGATACCTCAGCTTTTTAACGCACGGCGATTTAATTTTGCTCTGGCTGCCTACCCAACTCTGGTACGTATCGAACAAAACTGTCTGTCTCTTCCGGCGTTTGCAAACGCGCACCCGGATGCTCCCCTTGCTGTTAATTAGCGCAGCCACTCACACCTTGTTACGCACTGACACACTGTCAGTGCGATTCAGCATTTCCACGCCCTGCCGGAATTCTGTAGACTAGCCCCATTACTAAATAAACAGTGTGTGTACGATGAAACAACTGATCGACTTTATTCCTCTGATTGTCTTTTTTGCGCTCTACAAGATGTACGACATTTTTACCGCAACCGGCGCCCTGATTGTCGTGACTCTGGTAATGGTCGGCGTGACCTGGGTGATGTACCGCAAAGTTGAGAAGATGCAGTTGATTACAGCTGCCATGGTAGCGGTGTTTGGTGCCATGACACTGATTTTCCATGATGACAACTTCATCAAATGGAAAGTCACCATTGTCTACGCGCTGTTTGCCGCAGGCCTGTTGGTAACCCAGATGATGGGCAAACCGGTAATCAAAGGAATGCTCGGCAAGGAACTGACGCTGCCTGACAATGTGTGGCGCAACATCAACAGCGCCTGGGTTGCTTTCTTTAGCGTCCTTGCCGTGGTGAACGTTTATGTGGCCTACCGTCTGCCTCTGGATGTGTGGGTGAATTTCAAGGTGTTCGGTTTATTGGCCCTGACTTTAGCGTATACTCTCGCGACCGGCGTCTACATCTACAAGCAGATGCCTAAAGACAAGAGCTCAGAGTCAACCTCAGAGTAATTCAGAAAGCGCAGTAAGAGTCTGGATAACACCATGAGTGAACAAAACAACTGCCCGCGGGGACAGCTTTTGCTCCGAACCCTGGCGATGCCGGCAGACACCAATGCAAACGGCGATATCTTTGGCGGCTGGATCATGTCCCAGCTCGACCTCGCCGGCGCCATTCTGGCTAAAGAGATTTCCGGTGGCCGCGTGGTGACCGTATCCGTAAACAACATCGTATTCAAAGCCCCGGTCAGTGTCGGCGATGTGGTGTGTTGTTACGGCGAGTGTACCCGAATCGGCAATTCATCCATGACAGTCTCTCTGGAAGTCTGGGTGAAACCGGTCGCGTACCATGAGGTCGGAGAACGCTACCGAGTCTGTGAAGCGGCCTTTAATTATGTGGCCATTGATTCAGAAGGCCGCCCGCGTCCCGTCAAAAATAAGAACTCTTCATGCCCCGGCCAACGACCGGGGCATTTTTTTCCGCTACAATATCCGCAATTTATCTCTCTCAGTCCAATCAGGAGTACACGGATGTGGTACGTAATCTTTTCCCAAGACGTTGAGAACAGTCTTCCGCTGCGCATGCAGGTTCGTGAGCAACACCTTGCCCGCCTTCGTGACTTAGAAGCGCAAGGCCGCCTGCTGGTTGCTGGGCCAAACCCGGCTATCGACGACGAAAATCCGGGTGAAGCCGGCTTTACCGGTTCAACCGTTATCGCACAGTTTGATTCTCTTGAAGATGCCAAGGCGTGGGCAGATGCTGACCCTTATATCGACGCAGGTGTCTACAAAGACGTTATCGTAAAACCCTTTAAAAAAGTACTGCCGGCAGCATAACCCGCAGGGTTAACCGGCAAGCAGTCCAAGGACACCATCCATGCAGATGCTTACTTCATTAAAATACTTCGTTATCACCGGTGCGGCGTTTGCACTGGCAGCCTGCTCTTCGACACCAGACCAGCAGGAGATCGCTGAGTCTTTCGCCAAGCAACGAGCCGCCATGCTGAGTAACGTTGTCCCGGTTGAAATGCAGGGTTACACCCTGGTTCGCGCCAAAGCAGACGGCAGCCAGATTGAAATGACCCTGCTTTACAGCGGCGATACCAAGAATGCCCCCAGCGACCTGACAGACGCTATGGTCAACCGCTACTGCAATGACAATGAAGTGTATTCCCTGATGGAGCAAGGCGTCAGCTACAAGCTGCTGATTCGCGATATGCGCGGCCGCCCGGTGACTGAGAAAGTGGTAGACACAGAAACCTGTGATGCCCGTTAACGGCGGCACTCCGACATGAAAACGGCGACCGATTGGTCGCCGTTTTCTGTTCAGTTTTTCTTGACCACCGGCCAGCTCAAATCCCAGGCATCGCCCAGCCTTCTATTTCCCGCCCGCACCAGTGCTCACCCATTTGCGGTGGCAGCACAAAACTGAAATCTTCGCCCTTGAAGTGAAAACGCAGCGCATACGCATGAAGATAACCCCGGTCGCTGGCTTCCCCGCCGTAAAGATCATCGCCAAGCAACGGCGCACCGACGCTTTTCATCGCGACACGGATTTGGTGAGTTTTCCCGGTGTGGGGTTTGCAAAGGAGTGCGCGCAGCGGCTCTCCATTTTTGCCGGTATGTGCCGTTGAAAAAAACTGGGTAACCGCCGGATTGGTTTTACCACTGGTCAGCTTCCACGCACCGCGACGGGCTTTTTCCATATCGCCAAGCACCAGCCCCTGCTTCTTTTTCGGCTTTTTCGCAGACAGGGCCAGATAGTATTTTTCGATGTCCTTGGACACAAAAAGTGCCGACAACCCGGCAGCCGCTTCGCTGGAGCAGGCCAAAATAAGAAGCCCGGATGTCTTTTTGTCCAGACGATGCACCAAATAGAGTTTCTCTTTTCCCAGCTTAATTGCAACATCGCTCACAAACGCTGTTTCATTGTCGTCTTTGTGGACGCTGACACCCGGATGTTTGTCGATAATTACAAAGTCATTGTGCTGGAATACCAGGGAAAAGGGAGCAGTCATAACGGTGCCTGACAAGGAAACAAAAGAAGCCGAAGTTTACTGGAACTCCCCGCCAGTAGCGAGTGATTCAAAACTGTTTACCATGACAAACGTATCAGAGAAATATCTTTTACAGATGCACGATAGATAAAAAAGCCCAGCGCTAATTCTGGCTTCATGATACAGTCGTGGCATTCGGAGAAAACGTAGTATTCCAGCACCTTAGACCATATCGAAGCATTTCGACACGGATCGTTCCAAATCGAAAGAAAGTCAGGGAATGGTGCGAAGTTTGCTCTTATGAGGTAACACTGCCTTAATGGACAAGTTTTATGAAGTTCTGACCTGGGTAGGTCTCTTTCTTTACTGGCTGATGGTCGCATCCGTCACAATGCGCGTGGTTTTGCGCCGGCGTGCCATGGGTGTATCTCTCGCCTGGCTTCTTATCATCTTTATTCTTCCCATTGCCGGTGTGGTGCTCTATTTACTGTTCGGTGAATTGAATCTCGGCAAAAACGGGCTCAGCGCGCCAAATCCATGTTCAAACCCTATGCTGACTGGATGCAGGATCTTTCGGATTGCCCGGGCTACCTGCCGCACAGAATGGGTTTCCATGCCCGGCCGGTACACGAGCTCTGTGTTAAGCGGACATCTATCCCGAGCCTTACCGGTAACGATCTGGCATTGAACAGCAACACCGCTGACGCATTGAGGTCAGTGGCTGCTGACATTCGCCACGCGACGGAAAGCGTCAACATGGTGTTCTATATCTGGCACCCTGGCGGCCACGCCGATGATGTGGCAAAAGCAGTCTGTGACGCGGCGCGGCGCGGGGTTACAGTGCGAATCATGCTCGATTCCGCCGGCAGCAAAGAGTTCTTCCGCAGCCACTGGCCGGCTGCAATGCGAAACGCCGGCGTCCATCTGGTTGAATCCCTGGCCGTGACGCCATTCCGGATGTTTTTCCGCCGCCAGGATATTCGCCAGCACCGTAAAATTGTGGTGATTGACAATGCTATCGGTTACACCGGCTCTATGAACATGGTGGACCCGCGTTTCTTCAAACAGGACAGTGGTGTTGGCCAGTGGGTGGATGTGATGGTTCGCATAACCGGCCCGGTGGTTCCCCTTCTCAACAGCATCCTTTGCTGGGACTGGGAAGTGGAAACCGGAAACCGCAACCTGCCCCCTCACAACTGCGTGGTGCCTGAAGGCCACAAGCACCTTACCCACGCAGTCCAGGTTGTGCCATCCGGCCCATCGATGCCGGACGGGTTAATCCAGCAAGTGCTGCATCTGGCTATTCACCAGGCCCAACGATCTGTGACCATCACCACGCCGTATCTCGTGCCGGGCGATTACTTGCTTGAGACGCTGAAAACCACCGCCTACCGAGGCATTGACGTCAGCATTATCATTCCGGCGAAAAACGATTCGTTGATGGTGGAGTGGGCAAGCCGTGCCTTTTTCAGCGACCTGCTGGAAGCCGGAGTGAAAATCTACCGCTTTGGAGGCGGCCTTTTGCATACCAAATCGGTAATGATTGACGATGATTACTGCCTGATCGGTACAGTAAACATGGACATGCGCAGCTTCTGGCTTAACTTCGAATTGACCTTGCTGTGGATGACCCGGAATTTTGTTCTGATCTTATCGGCCTGCAAAAATCCTACCTCGACCAGTCCACCCTGGTGGATATCGATAAGTGGAAAAGCCGCCCGATTTACAACAAGCCTGTTGAACAGTTCTTTTATATGTTCAGCCGCTGCTTTAACCCGGCACTGAAAAAGAACAGAAAGCAAAACGGACAGCCTTGGCTGTCCGTTTCTGACTGGATTGATTGAAGCAGTCAGCTTCGTACGGCTTTTAACAGCTCGTAAGGGGTGAGGCCACTCGCCAGCTTCGAGCGAACCCGCTCTTCACCATAAACGGCAATCAGTTTGGCGATCACCTGCTCATCAGTCTCGTCTTCAGACGATTGCATCTGGATGTAATAGGATTTCAATTTTGCCAGTTCGAAGTAGGACATTTCGGACAGTCGGCCAGAAGCCAGCGAAGCCTGGATGTACTCTATGGGCAGGCCAAACCGCTCGGTCGCTTCTTCAAGAGTGTAAGCCATGTTGTAAGACCTCAGACATTACGACAGTGATTTCTTCCCGCTTCAAAGTATGGGGGAGGAATTGCGCCGCATTCTATCATTGCCGAGAATCTACGCAGCAAAAATTAGTGCCCGGGTGTTCACATATTTGTGTTATGCCTCTGGTGGCTTGTAACCCATTCTCAATCCACCCAGTGACGCCCTTTTACAAACACCGGGACAGAGAGATCATGCATCACTTCACCGGTATCCCGCTTGTAGGTTTGAAGCAACATGGTTTGGGTATGGCTGCCGCAACGAGAGCCGGTTCTGTCATCAAATATCCGCTTGGTCCGGTTGCCGACCATGTCTTTGTCAAAGTCACCAGTCAGCGGCTGGCAGAAGCAGTTGTTGTGGGTCGGCACATAACCTTTCAGGTCCGTGGCAATAGCGTAGATAATTCGCGAGTCTTCACTTAACACCGGCTCCTGAATGCCGGGCAGCACTTTGTCGCAAAAGGTATCAAACGAAGCGCTGAACTTAGGCGGGTTGGTATTGGGAATCGGTGTGTATTTGTGGCTGAAAAGGTCATGCAGCGAAATGTCACCATTGTCCACAGCGTGTTCAAACAGTTCTTGTATCCTGTCCCTTGCGTCGCTGGCTGCTTTAAAAAAGCTCTGATGGACGCTGTCCGGATAGTGCTCGGTGAACACGGCATTACCGTATTCCGCCATATCCATCAATGTTTGTGCCGAACCTGAAAGACGGACCATCTCATCGGAACTGAATTCCACGTCCTCTCTGACCACTAACAGCGCCTCGTGTACCTGATCAAGGCTCGCCTGGTTCTTGGCTGACGCCTCAGCAATTTTTGCAATATTGCTTTCTACATCGTGGGCAAGTCTGGAAAGCCCCTGCAGCGTATCCCCCACCTTTTCAATACTGTTGGTGCCTTTATCTACGTCGGTGGACAGCTCATTAATGTGGGCCATCACCGATGCAGATTCAGACAGGATTTCACGGACAATTTGCGCCACTTCCTCGGTGCTTTCCGATGTCCGTTTCGCCAGCGTTCGCACTTCATCAGCTACCACCGCAAAGCCCCTGCCTTGCTCGCCTGCCCGGGCAGCCTCGATGGCGGCATTTAACGCCAACAGGTTCGTTTGGTCCGCAATATCATCAATGGTTTTCGCCACCGCACTGACTTTGTTTACGTTTGCATCCAGCGACTTAATCTGTTCAGACGCCAGGCTGCTTTTGGCGTTGATCCTTCGCATATCCTCGATAGAAGCGGCAAGGGAGTTAGAACTCTCATCGCTGGCTTTCAGCATTTCAGCCGCTGACGCGACGGTTAACTGCTCTTTTTCTCCACTGGCAACAAGTGTGGCGGAGACTTCGCCGGAAGTGTGACTTATGTGGACGATAGATTCGAACTGGCGGCCGATTTTGGTTTTCAGCGTATCCAGCGAATGGGAGACTTCAGCCGCCGCTATTGCATTGTGGGTCGCGTTGCCAGAGAGTTTGTTCGCGGTTTTTTCATTCAGGACCAAACATGCTTCCGCCTCTGACTCTGTTGTCGCATCTGCACTGTTATCGGCAGACGAGCGCAGCCAGACACACAAGCCTGTAAACAGCACTGCAGAGAGTGGAAGAACAATTCCGAACCACCCTAAGGAAAACAAATAAGAGAAAACGGAAAGGACCAGGGTGTAAATACCACCCGCCACGATAATGCCCGTGTGCTGAACCCACTTGTTGCTAGCCATACCGGTATCGCTCCCTGAAAATCGAGGTATCTGACGGTTTACTCCCCTAAGGTGCTATTTCCGACAAGTCCGGAGTCATGTTTCCGCAGGGCTTTCGCAACAAGAGCATTTAAATTCAACGCAATGGCTTCGCGCCTAAACATTCACCTTGAGGAGGATTTTTCGTTGTTATTCAGACACCGTAGACAGGGGTTATGGCGTGCCGACATTAGACTTTAGTAGGAATAAATATCAGATTCGCGGCTATCCAACTGATAAATATTGAGAATTCAACATAGGGAAATTATCAATTATTTGAAGTTGCCCCATTTTTGAGACGATGGAACAAATCTGAAACAAGATCGCATTGCAATGCAGTAACAATTTTCACGACAGCCCGGAAATGGAGAGAGTGATTCCAAAACCACTCTCAAAATCCGGATTGTCACCTATCACCTCAATCTAGTTTGAACACCTGATGATCAAAAAGCGCCGTTACGATTGCGGCAGTATCCGCGCCCGGCCCGACATCCAACCCGGAAGGACCGAGGTCCATATTCTCCATCACAATACGTTGTGAGCCGGCTGTCACCGAGAGGTCCAACTGCACGTTTCCGGAAGCATCCGCAGACGCAGAGGTGATGTTGCCAAGCAGGTCATTAACAGTCGGAACCGGGCCATAATCCGGCAGGATATCGCCCAAATCCAGTTTGTCGGAGCCCAGGGCAAAGTCTGTCACTGTATCCAGCCCACCAGCCGGGGAAACCGACCCCGTCTGCCAGGTAAACAGATCTGCGCCGTCGCCGCCTGTTAGCCGATCATCCCCCTGTCCGGCAATCAATATGTCATCGCCATTCAGTCCAAAAAGGCTCTCTCCGGTTGCTGAAGCTGTCAGTGTGTTGTCGCTGCCGTTACCGATGTTGTCTCCCAGAAGCAATTGGCCGCCATTTAACAACACTTCCAGCTTTTCGCTGTTACTCAGTCCGGCGGAAGGTTGTTGCAGCAACGCATCTTCACTGAGCCCATCAAACACAATCCGCTGAACCACACTGCCGTTTTGACTGACAGACAGCACGGCATCGCTTCCGGTTTGACTGACCGACAGCAGGTTGTCTAAATCGGCGAGTGAGCCCAGATTGGTGGTATCTGCCACCGCACGTAGATCAACGGCATCATTACCCGGCTCAAAATCCATGATGGTGTCGCTTGCCGGGTTCGCTGCGGTACCGAGATCGCCGGCCTGCCAGGTGAATACATCCCTGGCGCTATCACCTGTTCCGCCAAGGTTACCGCCCCACAAAATATCGTTCCCAGCCCCGCCGAGCAAAATATCCTCGCCGGTTCCGCCCACTAAAATATCATCACCCAGCCCGCCAAACAGTGTGGCATTTTCACTCCCGGACACCAGCGTATTCGCCACCCCGGAATTTTGGGAAACAATGTCTCCAAGAGCCGGGTCAGAAACGGATACGGAAACAGTGACCGGATCAGACTCCGCCTGGTCTCCATTTGATTCTGTGGAAACCGCAACAACGGACAGATTCTGAGTAATAGCACCTGTCCCGGTTATATAAAGGTCAGAAAGCTGAGAGGGCAGCAGCGTCACCGTTGTACCGGAAACCGTACCTACCGGCTGCCCGTTGCTGTCAATGACAGACAGCCCTGCCGGAATATCCCGGATTTCCACACTCAGGGTTTCATTGTTGTCCGTCAGCACCGCTGCAATTCCCAGCAAAGGAATCAGCGCACCGATTGCTCCGGCAACTGCGGCCGTTTGAGGCGTTGTCAGGTTTAAGCTCGGTTTATCAGCCTTCGGCACGACGGTGATCGCTACCTGGTCAGTATCGGTTTTTGCCCCGCCTGAGCCGTGGTTACCCAGATCGTCGGTGGTGATTGTGAGGGTATCCACACCGTTGAAATGCGTATCGCCCACATAGCTAATGCCGACAGAAAGCAGACTGTTGATTGCGCTCTGATTACCTTCAATGGTGAGGACATCCGTTCCCTGCCCGCTGATGATCAATCCTCCAATTGGCGCACCGGTCGCTATATCCAGTGACCCGTCTCCCACCGAAAGGGTGATTTTCATCCCCCGCTACCGGATTCATCAGCATCGACATCCGAGATACTGAGCGAGTTAATAACCAGTGGCTGGTCTTCATCCGTGGTGAGCGCGCCGGGCACCGAATTCACCGGCGCATCGTTCACCGGGTCAACATCGACATTAACGGTAAAGTCATCCCAGAGGTTTGATGCGGATTCGACGCCGTTATCAACTGTCCGCACAGAGAAATTCAGTTCGCCGTTCCAGTTGTCCCGGTTGGCATTCCCCGGATGAAACGCAATGTTATCCAGCGTTCCCTGATTGACATTAATAAGCCAACTGCCGTCAGGCTGCTTTATTGCTGTGCTTCCGGCAGCAAGGCCGGGAGGCAGGGTAAAGAAGGCTGAATCCGGGACATTGGTAACTACGACACGAATGGTTTCCGGGCTGTTTTCCGTGACCGCGCCCCCCGTTCCCACGCTGTCCTTGTTGTCTGTTGTTTTAGCGTCAAGGAGAATTGCAATAACTTCATCTTCTGTCCCGGAGGCCGATGCAGTAGGATCGGTATCTACGTTGTCCCCAACCGGGGCAATATTTACCGTGAATGTGTCGCTGAACGCGTCCGGCTGGCTGAGCGATTGTTCCTTGGTGTAAACCGTGACGCCAAGGGAAACTGATCCGCTGAAATTAAGCGGAGGCAGTAATTTGATGTTGCTGAAGTCAAATGACGATGTTCCCGTTGACACCGGAATGGTCCACACACCCTGCCCGCTGTTACTTGCCGGGCTGGCAAGGGTGAAGTCAGCCGGAACGCCGGTAATTTGCACTGAAAGGATAGTTTCCGACTGGTCGACATCATCAACGGTCGCCGTCAAACCGGATAGCGCGATGCCGCCGGCCTGGTCTTCTGTGCCGGTAATCGGTGTCGTTGCACCGGTAAAGGTCACCGCATCATTTACCGCGATAACATCAATGGAGACCTGGCTGCTGAACGTTTCGGTCGCCGTCTCAGCGGGCCGTCCGGTGTCATCATACGCAGTGGTGTCTGCAACGGTCACTGCCAGGTCAAAGTTGACCTGACCGCTGAAATCGGGCGCAGGTTTGAACAATACCCCGGTTAGCTGGGCTGATGACAGCACCAGAGGATTTGGCAGAGGCTGGCTATTGGTGTCAACAAAGCTGCCTTGGCCGGCGGGAACAGAAATCGACACGGAAGAAATAGTTTCCTGCCCCTGATTGGCGGCCTGAAGGGTATCCCCCACCTGAGCAGTGAAATCCAGTTTGATAATGCCGTCTTCATAGGCTTTGCCAGCAACAGGGACGGCTGTCTGACCGGGTGAAACCGGTTGTTTGTCGGCGTTCAGCCATCTGTTTCCACCACGGTGACATTCGTCGTTGGTGCATCCACATTCGGGGAAATCACCAACGGAATGGATACCCGGCTTTCTTCGGTTTGCCCGCTGATGGCATCGGTAGTGACCAGCTTGACCGGTAACAGGATATCTCCGGCAAAGTCGCCGGGCAGGCTAAGGTTCACGGCCGAAAAATCGGCCCGACCGTTTACCACAGGAACAGACAGAACATATTCCTGGGTTTCGAAATTGGTATCTACGCCCGTCAGCACAAACCCTGCGGGCAGGTCTGAGATTTTAACCACCAGCGAGATATCATCATCCGCCCCCTTGGTGATATCTACCAGCAGAGCCTGACTGAGCTGTTGTCCAAGGTCGACTGTCGTCGTCTCACCATCACTTTCTGTGCCGGCAATCACCAGGTTGCTGTCAACCGTGATATCCCCGGCGGGCTGCGAGCTGGTAGCACCGGTGAAGTTCACTTCGACCACTAAGGGCGGCGGGACAAAGGCGGCACTGGCATCGCCTTCGTTGTTGTCCCCTTCATCCTGCACTTTGGCTGAAAGCTGGATAAAGACCGGACCGGAAATCACTTCTGTTGCATTCACCTGCAAGCTTGCCAGCGCACTTTCCGGCACCAGCCAACTGCCATCACCATTGTTAAACCCACCCGGAACAAACAGTTTGTTGAAGAAAGCTTGTGTTGCGGGATCGGTAGGGTCAAAAGGTGTTCCGCTCGCATCCTGCACGAAGGTCAGCACAACCTGGATAATGTTTTCATTGCTGGAACCGTCAGTATTCAGGCCATCCCCCGGTACCAGATAACCCAGTGACATCGCCGGACTGCTGAGATCTAAAATACCATTGGCATCGCTTTGCAACACGCCGGTCACCGGGTTGCCGGTATTGTCTACCACCGCAATGCTTCCGTCGGTTTCCACCGCCGCATTCAGGGTGATATTAATGGTCCCGGTCACCTGACGGGTAACGACCAGAGACGCATCATCCTCATCAGTCTGCGACACTGTGACAAGGGCTTTAATACCCAGGTGTTCGTCTTTGTCTGCATCTTCCGGCGCGGTCAGCACCAGAGACTGGCCGGAGAGCAATGCCGTTTCCTGCGCAGCAGTCAACTGGGACCTACCAGCAGCATCGAAAGCAATCTCTGTCCCGTTAACGCTCAGCCGGTAACCTTCACTGTAAGCAACCGGTGACATGTCGAGCGACACAGCCGTTACCGACTCCTGCGTATCGTCCAGTGTCGGTCGCCAGTTCACCGTGGTAGGTACATCTTCTGTCCCGCTGACGGCGTTGGTGTAATCTGCCGCATCAATGTCCGGTGTTACATGGACTACAATCTTCTTGTTGTAGGCCTTGCTGTCCCCGTCGTTTTCCGTCACCACAATTCGCGCATTGATGGTGATGTCCCGGGTACTGCCCGGCGGTGGCTGAATAAAGAGGTCCTGGATACCATTAACATTCAGCTGGTAAGTCGCCTGCCCGTTGGCATCAGTACCCGCATACACCAGGTTCAGGGGATTTCCATTGGCGTCATCAATCGTGACGCCGGCGGGAATACCGGACAGCAACACAGACACTGTTTCAGAGTTGTCATTGGGGTCTGCGGAAGAATCAGATTCGCCAGATACCACGTTGATATCCAAAAACGCCTGACCGTCTTCTTTGATACTGGTTTCGATTCCCGTCACAACGCCGTTTTCGACGATGGCAGACCAGTTACCGTTCCCCCCATCGGTCACTAAAGGATCATCCGCCACACCTTTTAAGGCAATGGGAATCGACTTCGGCGCAGTTTCCTCAACCACGGTTTCTGTCTGGGTGACACCTCCGACGGTGACTGTGGCGGTATCTTTCGTCACGCCACGCACTTCAATCGTGAAATCCACATTGCTGTCAGACGGAGGCAACAGCTGGAGGCCGCTTATCTGGCTGTATGGGATCTCGTAGTAACCGTTGACCGGGGTCAATTCGACGTTATTGAGATAAATTTTCGCACCGGCGGGCAGGTTGTCGGTTATCCAGACAAACAGCACTTCGGAACCGTCTGCATTGTCGCCGCTGCTGGTTAATGAAATATGCGGAGCAAGATCGATGCGGGTATCTTCCAGGCCGCTGGCCCGGGTGACTTTCAGGGTGGCGGCATCCGGATCCGGATGGACACCGACAACAATTTGGCGTACAGCAGAGTCTGCGGTTTGCTGGCCGGGAACGTAAGGGTTAGCTTCCGTACTGCGGGCAATCACATCCACCTTCAGATCGCCTGAGAAATCTTTGCCGGGTACAACAATGACATTTCCGACGTCGACAGCAGAAACCTGATATGCGCCATTTCCCAACGACTGGACACCATGCCCGGTCAAAGTGGCATCGCCGGCGGTCAGCGTCAGGATATAGACCAGCGACTCTGAGCCGTCTGTGTCCTTCAAATCAGCCTTGAGCGACAATGCAATCCCGGCATCGTCTTCTGTCATCTCGTACTGCGTCACCGTTTTGGTGTCATCCCAGGTCGGCGTATCTGCGATGCCCCGAACGGTAATCCGGAAACGCTCCGGAGGCAGTTGGTCCACGGCGCCGTCATTGACGTTTTTCACAAAGGCCGTCACCGTAAATCTCGGTCTGCGTTATAGGCCGAGTAATCAGCGTCCGGCACAAAGGTCACTCCGCTCAGTGTCCAGAACTGGTTGGTGGCATCGGTCGGGCTGAATGCTCCACCAGGCACGGTGACGGTATTACCAGAAACTGTCAGCGCCACGCCGTTGTAAAAAACGTCCCGTGTGGGTTGCCCGGTAACCTGATATCTACATGATCGACAATCTCACCCCGGTCGTTATCGCCCACATCAACAGTCATCGCAATGCTGATACCACCAGCCGGGTTGCCCAGCCCCTGATCCTCCACCCCGCTGACATTGCTGACAATAAGCTGCGCCTGTTTGTCATCAATGCGGATAGTAAGGTTGCCATCAACCCGGTCGCCATCGCCGTCTTGGGCTGATACGGCAAAACAACGGTGATATTGCTGCCGCTGTGGTAAAGATCCGGCAACGATTCAAACCAAACCTGTCCCTGTGCATTTATGTGCAACGTACCAACGGTTTGGGTGCCGTCTGACACCACAAAGGTGTTGTCCTGCCCGGCAGCGACCGGTTGCGCCTGTCCGTTTACGGTGATTTGCTGGATTACTGCCGTATCGGCACCTTCACTGGCATCCGGCATCAACTGGTCAGTGGATGAGGTTTTCCCTTCTTCCATCACCAGGGTTTTGTTAAGTACCAGCGGCGTATCATCTTTCACTTCGACGGTGATTTGAGACAGTGCGCTTTTGTCGTTATCGTCATCGACGGCACGAATCGGCAGCGTAAAGCTGAGTAAGTCACGCCCCGGCTGATCGTGGTCCAACGCGCTATTTAACCAAAACCGGTAGTTGCCCTGGCTGTCGATATCAAAAACAAAGATTTCCCGGTTTCCGGCATAAGCGCGGTAAACCTCTACGCCCCCCTGAACCACAGGGCCCGATAACGTGACCGCCACACCTCCGGCGGTCAGCGCACCATTGGCATTAAACAGTGAGGTATCAATTTCGAACCCTTTGATGGCATCGCTTCCGGTGTCAGCTACGATTTTGCCGGATGCGAAGAAATCGGCACTACCCGGATCGGTTCCCGCATGGCTGCCTGCGCTGGCGTTGTTACCAATTGCCGCTTCCCGAACATCCAGTTGCTCTGTAGACAAAATGGACGGCAAAAGGCTACCTGCGCCGTCGTTAATTATGCTGCTCACCGTCACAGGGGCTGCAAGATAGTCACCGTCACTGTCCTGAACCTGAAGCGGCAGCAACAGCAAAATCTGTCCATCATCAACCCAGACAAAGCCGGTTGAGGAAAGCGAATCAATATGGTCAAGAGGTTTGTCCAGGCGGGCATCTACAGTCACCGACACACCGGTTCCATCTGCGGCCTGAATGGCGGTAAATGTGTAGCTGAGAACAGTCTCACCCGCCGCAGTTTTCCCCACCAACTGTCCATTGGCGTAACTGAATGTCAGGCCTGACCGCCGGATGTCAGCTCCGAATCCAGCTCCTGAATCAGTGCGGTCAGATCGCCGGGTGCCAAGGTGATTGACCCCGGTATCAGCCGGTCTGTCGCTGCTGCTATGATGAAACTGTCTGAGACCACCTCTGGGTAGGTGTCGGGCGCCAAATCTTTTTCCGTCATCGCCGGAAGGGTTTCGTTGCCTCTCCCTGCACCAATCTGGCCGTCGTTTATCGACACGGTAACAGAGGTTTTGGCGGTATCTCCGTCGGTATCTTTCACCTCGATACCCAAATCAAGCTGAAGTTGGTTCGATGCCGGTTCATCTATTGGCAGTGACTGCGTTACGGTATAAGTTCCGTCAAACTGACCGCTCGCGGTGTAGTTCAGAGTCAGCGTCAATACAGTTTTGCCGTTGTCCGGTGACGCAGGGTCATCCACCAGCACCTTTATTTCACGGGGCTCGCCGGTTAACGGATTAGGTGAAAATCGGGTGGAATAACCGTTGCTGGTCAGTGCGCCGAGTTGGGATGCAAGGGTGCCCTCATCTAGCCAATAAACCGACTGGATACGGTCAGATCCATTGCTGATGGTCACGGTTTGCTGAACTTGCGACGGAGCACCACCTGCTGCCGGATCTGTCAGGCTGCTGTCCGGGGCGCTGATATTCGGATCAATACCGTCATTCAGCGTAACTGTTACCGTTCCGGACAATGTATCGTTGTCATCGTCCCGCACAACCACACCCATCGGGATCACCAGCGGGTTCGTCCCGGCCTGATCAACGGCCTGCGCCTGCACAACGGTGTACGTGCCACTGTAACTGCCGCTCGGATTAGTATTCATGATGAAATTCAGCACCCGGGCACCGTTATTGGGTGCCGCCGGGTCATCCACGTAAACCTGGATTCGCACCACTTCGCCCACTGTTGAGGTCACCGACGTTGCATAACCGTTGCTGGTAATGCCATCGAGGATCGCCTGCGCCTGCGGTGAGACAGACCAATACACGGCGTCAAGCTGGTCGCTGCCTATGTTAAGCCCCAGACTTTCCGTTACTACCACGGGTTGCTGGGCTGTCGGCGGGTCAGTCAGGGTGGCATTGGTGATATTCAGTGCCGGAGCTACCCCATCGGTGATGCTGTAACGGATTTCTATCGGTGCTGAAAGGCTGTCACCGTCTGAATCCTTCAGTTGCAGTTGAGTATCGAAACGCCAGGTTTCAGAACTGGTGTCATACGACACATAAGGGTTTGCTGCCACACTATTGTGGTCAAGGGGCGCATAGAGCGACAACTCGGAAGCAATTTTCACCCCACCAGATGCATCCTGTGAAGGCGTCAGAGTAAGGGTCATCACCGTTGTGCCATTGGCCAGTTGCCCGGTCAGGGTAATTTCACCGGTTGCGGAAGCTGAGGTACTGAAAGTGACAGGCTTGCCACCTGATGTAACAGAAGATAAGCCGCTTAGCAGATCAGCCTGGTTGGCCAGCGTTAATGAAGCCGGCACCAGATCATCAGTGGCTTTCGCCAGGGTAATTTCGCCGCTTGCCTTTTCAGGATTGGTTGCCGGGTTGGCATCTAGATCTTTTTCCGTTACCGAGAAGCTGCCCGTCGCAATGGCATCCCCGCCACCGGCCACAGCGCCGTCAATAAATGTAACGGAAAACACCTCACTGGCGCTGTCCCCGTCTTTGTCTGTCACGTCAACAGTGACCGGAATCGTGAGAGTATTGCCACCCGTTTGGTCTACCGGAAGGTATTGGCGGATTTCATTAAAATACTGGCCGTCAGCCGCCTGGTTGAGTGAAATACTGAGCACCGGCGAACCCGGTTGCCCTGCAAGAAACACGGTAATTTCATTGCCTGTTACCGTAAAATCCGTCGGCTGGCCGTTACTGGTAATAGCCGCTAACACCGCCTGCAACTCGCTGCTATCGCTGTAAACCACCGAGGCCAGCTCATCACTTCCGGTATTGATATTGAGCGGCTGAGGCGCAGAAACAAAAGGGCCGCTGGTTTCGACATGGGAAAAGCTGACCGGAGCCAGGGAAGGAGGCGCGCCATCAGCAATGGTTATGCCGACGTTGGCGTCCACCAGCATCGGGTTACCGGCTGAGTCATTGGCCTGTACCGGTAAATTGATGGTGATGTCGCTTCCGTTCACAATCACGAGTCCGCCAGTATTTCCGGCTATGTGATCCAACGGCTTGTCAATTTGCACGTCTATTGTCACCAACGCATCCCGGCCTGATGGGACAGCTGAGACGGTAATCGTCATGACTACCTGTCCGCCCGCTGTGCCGGTGATGCTGGATCCTGCACTGTTTGCCGTCCATGTAACGGACTGATTGGAGGACCCCACTTCGGCAGTCAGTTCAGCCAGCAGCGCAGCAAGCGATGTGGATGACACCGAAACGGAAGCGGCATCCACCGCCAGAGATGATGCGGAAAGCAGCAGTGTACCTGATACAGAAACCGGATAAGTGCCGTCCGACAAGTCGCCCTCTTGGGTGGACAGCCCAATACGTTGCCCGCCGGAAAGAGGAAGTATTACCGTGGTGTCATCGGTTGGAGGCGTGGAGCCGGGAGAAAAGAATGTGTCATACCCTGCTTCTGCAAGGGTGGACGCATAGTCGTAAGCAATAGTGACAAAGCCGCCAATGGAAGAGCCTTGAGCGTTGCCGGCTGCGGCAGCTTCAAAAATATCCGTTGGGTCTTCCCCGGACAGAATGGCTTGCTGGAGTGCAGCAATGTCAGCATCATCCACGGCGAGCTCTTCGCTTGAAGGAGTGAGGGACACTTGGGGAGAGACAGGAACAGCCTTTACTTCGCCGTCTTTCAGTAAAATGCAGGTTGGACAGGGCTCGTCAACCAGCACCGGTTCACCTTTAACCATGATGACAAATTTCGCACCGCTTTCTGCCACCACCACATCGTCTTCTTCCAGCGGATAGGAAAACTCGACAGGTGTAGCCTTGCCATCCCTCATGATGTACACAACTGCATTGTTCAGAACATCAATTTGCCCGCCTTGTTGCACACTCGCCATCCCTAACCACCTCTCGCCTACTGCCTGAAGGCAGTATTTTTGTTCTCATATTTTTGAAAAAACTAAAGTAATCCCCTCCTCCTAGCCTGTCTTAGCGGTGAGAAATCTCAGATGTGATTCAGGTCACTTCTGGAAGTAACCAGTGATAGCTGTTGTATTTCTAATACACAGTTTCAAAAGGTGATTTTGGTGTCAGGCCGGTTTCACCAGGCCTTTTTGTCATTCGAGAGCTGGACGTTAACGCGGGCGATGGAGAACGCAGTAATACATGCAGAAAACAAGCAATAAAAGCCGAAAATTTGGCCGTAAGTATGCGCATTTTATCGACCAGCAGTCTGCCGCCATTTTGCTCAACACACCGCAGTCTGCACGGGTAATTTTGTGGGTTATCGTGACGTTTTTTACTGTGATGGTGATTTGGGCCACGCAGGTCAGCTTGATCAGGTGACTACCGGTCAGGGAAAAGTCGTGCCCTCATCGCAAGACCAGATTGTCCAGTATCTTGAAGGCGGGATTGTCAAAAACGTGTTGGTGTCAGAAGGCCAGCAAGTGGTCAAAGGACAGCCGCTGATCCATATTGATGACACGCAGTTTCTCTCCAGTTTCAACGAACACAGCCGGGATGTTTCCAATTCGCGTGCCGACGTAATCCGGCTTACTGCCCTGCTGGACAGCGTCCGGCTGGTCACGAAGGCTGGCAACCGGGACGTCACCGTTGAGTCTGTAACTCTCGACTTTGACAATGCCTTGCGCGAAGCCAACCCGGCGCTCGTTACCCGGCAAACCCGGGAATACCATGACGCCCTGTCCAACGTCCGCAACCAGCTTGAGGTCATGGCCGGTCAAGTCCGGCAAAAACAGCGGGAGCTCAAAGAGCTCAATGTCCGCATATCCAACCAGCAGCAAAGTTTCAACCTGGCACGCAAGGAATACAACATCACCAAACCCCTGGCTGACGAAGGTGTTGTCACCCGGCTGGAGTTTCTCCGTCTTGAGCGACAGTTGAATGAAGCCCGTAAAGAGCTCAATGCCAGCCAATTGCAAAAACCGATTCTTGAAGGGGCGATTGAAGAAGCCCGCCTACGTTATCTCGATGTCGCCCTGACCTTTCGTGATGAAACCCAGAACCGACTGAATGAAACCAGTGCCCGGCTCGCGGTGCTTTCCGAATCGTCGGGCAGCCTTCGGGACAAGGTGAGCCGGACCACAGTCACCTCACCGGTGACCGGCACCGTGCAAAAGCTGTTTGTGAACACGATTGGCGGCGTCATCAAACCCGGTATGGATATCGTCAAAATTGTCCCGACAGAAGACACATTGCTTATCGAAGCCCGGATTGCCCCCAAGGATATTGCCTTCCTGAGACCCGGACTCAACGTGCTGGTGAAATTCTCTGCCTATGACTTCCTCCGGTTCGGCGGGCTTAACGGAAAGCTAGAACACATCAGCGCCGACACTCTCCAGGACAAGGAAGGCAACAGCTATTACCTCGCCCGGGTAAGAACAGAACTGAGCAGCCTCAGCACCCCGGGCGGGGAGCGGCTACCCATTATCCCCGGCATGCAGGCTACCGCCGACATTATTACCGGCAAAAGAACAATGATGGATTACCTACTCAATCCAATTCTGACGGCGAAACACGTGGCATTGCGGGAATGACCGTCGGGGTTTGCCACAGATTTAACCGTTTGTATTCAGGGAGCTAAAACATGGTATTGCGCGCACTCTACACCGGTATTCTTGCCTCGGCGCTTCTGGCTCGGCACAGGCGTCGGCGCAGTCTCTCGAACAGGCAGTCGCCACAGCGCTGTCACAAAACTCGGACATCCGGTCTGCCTATAACGAACTGCGGAGCAGGCAGCTTTTGATTGATGCTTCACAGGGGGATTACCTGCCATCACTCGATTTGGAAGCCGGAATCGGTTACGAAAACTACGACAACGACAGTAACCGGGGCGAGTACAAGCCACGCACCGTACGGCTCAGTTTGCGGCAGTTGATTTGGGATGGTTCAAAAACCTATAACGACATCATACGCAACCAAGCCGAAACCGAGGCTCAGCGTTACCAGCTGCTTTCTGATGCTCAGGATACGGCCCTTCACGTTGCAGGAGCATACCTTAACGTCATCGAGACCCGAGAGATTGTCACGCTTTCCCAGGCCAACCTCGACACCCACCTGGAAATCTACGGCAACATTAAACGCCGGGCGGATACCGGCGTCGGCTCCACTGCAGATCTGGCCAGATAGAAGGCCGCCTTGCCCGCGCCAATGCAAACCTGCTTTCCGCCCAGAGCAACTACCGTGACAAAACCACCGAGTTTATCCGTCTTGTGGGAGAGGAGCCGGTTAATCTCGTCACCCCGGAAGTAGACCACAACTTTATGCCTCCAAGCGTCCAACACGCCTTGCAAATCGCGCAGGAAGCAAACCCGGTGATGTTTGTTGCCATGCATGATGTGGAGGCTGCCCAGGCACAGTACGACCAGGCCGAAGGGGATTTCTACCCCGAGTTTTTTATTGAAGCATCACAGGAATTTGGCGAGGAACTCGATGGCAGCCCGGGCGATACCGATGAATTCAAAGCCATGCTCCGCATGCGATACAACCTCTTCAGCGGCGGCAGTGACAGAGCCAAGGCGCGCCGGGCGGCTTATCAGGTCAACAAAGCCAAGGACATCCGTGACAGGGCCCTCCAGCAACTCATTGAAGGGACCCGGCTTGCCTGGAGTGCCTATGAACTTTCCAATCGGCAAATCCAGTTCCTTGAACAACATGTTGATGCCTCTGCACGCACCGTCACCGCCTACGAAAAACAGTTCACCATTGCCCAGCGCACGCTGCTGGATGTGCTGAATACGGAAAACGAGCTCTTCGAAGCACGAAAATCTTATCTCACCGCCCATTTTGAAGGGATTCTGGCCAAATACCGGGTGCTCAACGCAACCGGCCAGTTGCTGGATGAAATGCGGGTTGAAGTCCCGGAAGGCTGGCTCGCCTCTTCCGTCCAGCAGCCCGCGAACCAACAATAAAAGGATGTAACATGCGTATCACTTGTACCCTGTTTTTACTGGTGTTGCTCTCAGGATGTTCATTCAATGCCGAACTTCCACCTGTTGCGGAGCAAACCCATGATCTCTTTGACACCGACGGTGACGGTGTTATCACGCCCGGGATAAATGTGCCGGAACGCCATCGGGAGCAGTCATCAACAACGATGGCTGCCCAACCTATATCGACACCGTGACTGAAGCGAAACTACAGGTTCTTTTTGCCAACGATTCCACCGTGATCCCGGCAACATTTTTCCCGGACATCATGGGGCTGGCAGTTTTTATGAAAGGTCATCCAAACACTTCCGTTACCCTGCACGGCCACGCCAGCCAGGTAGGCCCGGCTGACCGAAATCACTTTCTCTCGGAGGGCCGCGCCGAGGCAGTAAAACGCCAATTGGTCAGGGACGGCGTTTCCCCGTCCCGGATTAATAATACTGCCTACGGAGACCGTGAACCGGTTACGGCCTCCACCGAGGAAGAAAGCCATATCCTCAGCCGCCGGGTTGTCGCCAATGTGTCTGCTACTCAATCTGATGTGTTGGAGAAATGGACCATCTACTCCTCACGCGATAAGTAACTGAGCAGGTTTCGGCGATGACAGAAGCAACGGCGAATGGTAGCCGGCAAGATCCTTTGTTGGATGCACTTCTGGTTGTCTGCAAGCACTATGGCCTGACAGTCACCCCGCGCTCGTTAACCCTTGGTCTGCCGCTTACTGAGGGCTTGCTGACCCCAACCCTTTTACCTCGCGCAGCCGAAAAAGCCGGGCTGGAAGCGCTGCGGGTCGAGGCCAGTTTGGACGAGCTCTCCTCGGATCTCCTGCCGGTAATCGCCCTGACGGAAGAATACGGCGCGTGCGTGCTGACGGCGGTAAGCATGAGTTGGTTGACATTCAGGTTGGAAATCACCAGCTGGAACCCCTGCGCATCCCCAGAGAAGCCTTTTTGAACAACCACACCGGTATGGTGTTTTTGCTGAAAAACGTCCGCCGCATGATGAAAGAGAGCCCGAACCCTTGGATAAAAACGAAGGGCACTGGTTTTGGCGTACCCTGTGGCAATCGCGCAGTATTTACCGGGATGTACTTCTCGCCTCCCTGTTTATCAATATATTCGCGATTGTCAGCCACTGTTTGCCCGGCTGGTTTACGACAAAATTGTCCCCAACCTGGCGTTTGAATCCCTTTGGGTGCTGGCATCCGGTGTTGCCATCATTTTCCTGTTTGACCTCGTCCTTAAACTCCTGCGCAGCTACTTTATTGATGTGGCAGGCAAGAAAACTGACGTGTTGGTTTCAGCCAAAATCTTCGAACAGGTAATGGGTATCCGGCTGGAAGCCCGCCCGGTTTCTGCCGGGGCGTTTGCCCGTCATATGCAGGAATTCGAAAGCATTCGCGAGTTCTTTACCTCAGCGACAGTCGCAGCGCTTATCGACCTGCCGTTTGCCCTTCTCTTCCTCGCTATTATCTGGTTTATCGCCGGGGAGCTGGCTTTCGTCCCGCTTGCCGCTGTGTTGGTGCTGATGTTGCACAGTGCCATCATCCAACGGCCAATGCGCAGGGCAATTGATGAAGGGGCAAAACTCGCCACCCAAAAGCACGCCAACCTGATTGAAAGCCTGCAAGGGCTCGAAACCATCAAAACCTTCAATGCCCAGGGGCGCTTCCAGTATCGCTGGGAGGAAGCGGTCGCCCATATGGCAAACTGGGGCATCAAATCCCGCAGGCTCGCCGATTCTGTTCAGAACGCAGCCGGTTTTCTCCAGCAATTTGTTTCCGTTGCCATGATTGTATTTGGGGTTTACCTCATCGCAGCCGGGCAACTCACCATGGGAGGCCTGATAGCCGCCACCATGTTAAGCGGGCGGGCTATCTCTCCGCTGGTACAGCTCGCCATGCTGTCCACCCGTTACAACCAGGCTAAATCAGCCATGTCGGTAATTAACCAAATTATGGAAATGCCGGGGGAACAGGATGCTGGAAAACACTATCTTCGACCGCTTGCATTGAACGGTCACCTGGCACTGGATGCGGTAACATTCTGCTATCCCAGCAGCGAAACCCCAGCCCTTCGCAATGTCAGTTTGGAAATCCAGCCGGGAGAAAAAGTGGCTGTCATCGGCCGGATTGGCTCAGGGAAAACCACCCTTCAGCGTATCCTGACCGGGTTATACCGCCCGAGCCAGGGCGCAGTGAGATTTGATCATACCGACATAAACCAGTTTCACCCGGCGGATATACGCAGCCAAATCGGTGCAGTCCCTCAGGAGCCATCACTCTTTTTTGGCACAATTCGGGACAATATCACCCTCGGTAACCCGAATGCCGGTAGTGAACTCATCATTGATGCTGCGAGGCGAAGTGGCGTGCTGGACTTTACCCAGTCAGACCCGGCAGGATTGGAGCGCGATATCGGGGAAGGGGGACAGCGACTTTCCGGCGGACAGCGTCAGTCGATTGCTATCGCCCGGGCACTGCTGGGAAATCCGAAAATTCTGATTATGGATGAGCCCACCAGCAGCATGGATAACCGGGCAGAGTTCCATATCAAAAACCAGCTAAAAAACCTGCCGGACAGCACCACCCTGGTGCTTATCACCCACAAAACCGCCATGCTGGATGTGGTGGACAGGCTTATCGTGATGGAACATGGTCAGGTTGTTGCCGACGGGCCGAAGGAGAAGGTATTGGAAACCCTCAAGCAAGGGACAGTTACCTCAATGCACGACAGGCAACCAAAGTCTCAGTAACTGGCATAAACGAAAAAGCCCGGGCAAGTTACCCCGGGCTTCAATAAATCAGATTCTGCCTACACTCAGTCGCGTCCGTAAACACGCACACCGGCAGTAGACTCGCGGTCTTTCGCTTTGCCGTAAACTTCGAGGCTTTTCACGCAACGCTTATAGGAGAACTTGCGCCAGTCAGTTTTCTTGTCTTCTTTCAGCCAACGTTGGAACTGGATGGTTTTTGATTCGCCGTTTCGGAAGTTAACCTTTACCTTTTGAAGGAACAGGCCTTTCTCCGCTTTCACCTGAATCGCATCCGTACGGCGGCAAACTACCAGCGGGATTTTCGCCGCGTGGTCGCTTTTGCCCAGCAGGATGGTACGGCCAAGCGTAAAATCATCACCAGCATGAGCAAGTTGAGCCCCGCCAAGAAGGCTCATTGCAACGCACAGATTCGCAACCCATTTTTTCATGTTCATTGTTCTGTTTTTCCAGAAAAAAGCGGCCTCGCCGCAACGGGCTGAGAATAGCGCTATCACTTCGGATAAAAGACAGAATTGTGTCAATTATCTGCACGAAAACTGTTGAAACCCCAGGTTTTATTCCCTATCAAAACAACACAATCACCACTCATTCACGCAGGAAATACCCTACCTTGGTAGTAAATTGAAGATTCTGTTCATTTCTTAGTGTGCCCTGCGACTTATGCTCTGATAGAATGCTTTGGTTTTTTGTGAGCATGATGAGAAATAGATATGCCAATGTATGTAGTGGGACACAAAATCCCGGATTCTGATTCAATCTGTGGTGCGATTGCACTTGCGTACCTGAAAAACCAAATCGGCGAACCTGCAGTAGCCACCCGCCTGGGCGACGTTTCTCCAGAAACAGCGTTCATTCTGGATCGCTTTGGTTTCGAAGCGCCTGAACTCAAACTCAGCTACGCTGGCGAAGAAGTTTACATCGTTGACCACTCTGAACTGACTCAAGCACCTGACGATATCGCTGAAGCGACTATCGTGGGTATCGTCGATCACCACAAACTGGGTGACCTGACTACCTCTACTCCACTGGAGTGCTGGATCCGTCCGGTTGGTTGTTCTAACACCGTTATCAAAATGATGTACGACTTCTACGGTGTTGAGATTCCAAAAGAAATCGCCGGTATCATGATGTGCGCCATTCTGAGCGACACCGTGATCTTCAAGTCACCAACCTGCACCACTGCTGACATCCGTTGCGTTGAAGACCTGGCTGAAATCGTCGGTATCGAGGATTTCAAAGGCCTGGGCCTGGAAATGTTCAACGTTAAGTCTGCTGTCGCCGGTACACCAATCCGCGATCTGGTTATGCGTGACTACAAAGACTTCAACATGAACGGCAACCTGGTTGGCATCGGCCAGCTGGAAGTGGTTGACCTGTCTGTATTTGACGAAATCAAAGCCGAGCTGGAAGCAGATATCGCCGTTCTGAAAGAAGAAGGCCAGCGTCACTCCGTAATGCTGCTGCTGACAGACATCATGAAAGAAGGCTCTGAGCTGCTGGTTGTGTCTGACGACGTTGCCATTGTTGAGCGTGCTTACGGTAAAGAAACTGAAAACGGCCGTGTATGGCTGGACGGCGTTCTGAGCCGCAAGAAGCAGGTTGTTCCACCGCTTCAGGAAGCTTTCGCATAAGTCGCCATTTGGCTCACTGATGCTCATTTATTAAGGGGAAAGCCACATGGCTCTCCCCTTTTTCTTTTGCTTACCCAGTGGCAATGCGTTCTGAGCTCAGGTTTTCGATGAGGTACCGAATCAGTAACCTTACCCGCTCAGGAATGTAATGGCGGGAGGCGTAATAAAGCCAAACCGGTGTGTTTGCACCGTAGTACGCGGTCAATACAGGTACCACCTCCCCTCGCTCAATTTCCTTCTCAAACACCCAGCTTCCCATATACGAAATGCCACTCCCCATGACTGTCGCCACTTTCGCCGTCGAGTAGTTGTTCACTATCAGGCTTTCTTTGGGTAAGTGAACTTTGCTCTCGTCATCGGTATTCAGTTCCCAAGAGCGCAATCGCCCTGACGTCTGGGAGCGGACAACAATACAGCGATGGTTATTCAAATCTTCAATTGAAGCAGGCTGACCGTGCTCGGCCACATAACCGGACGATGCGAACAAGCCGAAACGCGCTGATGTCAGCGGCCTTGCGACGAGCCGGGAATCTTCGTTCACATATGTGCCAATGCCAACATCAAACCCGTGTTTTATCAGGTCAACTGTTCGGTCATCAAAGTGAAGATCACAAACCACATCCGGGTGACGCTCCATAAATCTCAACAATACCGGCAGCACGATATCCTGCCCAAACGGGCTTGCCGGTAATGTCACTTTAATTGTGCCTGCGACTGTTTGAGTGAGATCGGATATTTGTTCAATTGCTCGCGAAATTGTATCAACTGCCGGGGCGAGTTTTTCATACAGTTGCCTACCGGCACCGGTCAGGCTCAAAGAATGCGAAGTCCTGTAAAACAGCTTTACCTTCCATTCACTTTCCAAGCGCCCAATGGCTTTACTGACTGCGGGCGGAGAAATTCCCAAGTCCCGCGCTGCTTGGGCAAAACTCCCGGACTCGGCAACCTGAATGAAAATCGGTAACTGTGTTGGAATGGATTTCATTAACCAATCGTTATTGCAATATTAATTTATTCAACACTACACGTTAATGAGTGACTGCTCAATACTAGTAAAACGAAAGCAACGGGTTCAAATTTGTGACGTGATAACAACGCATTTCTTCATTTAACGGCGAAAAGCAATCACAGGAGTGAATATGAAAGTCCTTATCGTTTATTGGCATCCCGAGCCCAAGAGTTTCAATGGTGCCTTATTTCAAACGGCTATTTCTTACCTTGAAACACAGGGGCACGACGTAAGAACATCAGACCTTCACAGCATGGAATTTAACCCGGTATCAGGCAGGCATAACTTCACCACCGTCAAAGATGACACCTACTTCAAACAGCAATTTGAAGAAATTCATGCCAGTGAGAATGCCGGGTTTGCACCAGATATAGAGGCTGAAATACAGAAAATCGAGTGGTGTGATGTGATGATTTTCCAGTTCCCGCTTTGGTGGTTTGGCCTTCCTGCAGCACTCAAAGGCTGGTTGATCGGGTGTTTGCCATGGGAAGAACATACGGAATGGGCCGGCTTTATGAAGATGGGCCGTTTAAAGGCAAAAAAGCGATGTTGAGCATAACAACCGGTGGGCCGGAAGAGTCATACACTCCCAGCGGCTTTAACGGCGATCTCAACAGTATTCTGCGCCCTATTCATCGTGGGATATTCGAATTCAACGGATTCAGCGTACTTAACCCCTTTATCGTTTATGGTCCAGTGCATCTTTCCGATGAAGAGAGAAATAACGTTCTCAGAGCATTTGAGCAGCGACTGGTCGCCCTCCCGGACGAATCGCCAATAAACGTCGGGCTCTATTAGGGCATGTTTATCCTTCAAATTAACCAATACGATGCATAACTTACAGGACGCCATAAATATGCCATTTATTGCATTCGAGGCCGGGCAACTCAGTAAACCGGTTAAAGATGAGTTGATTCAAAAACTGACTGATGTTTCCAGTGAGGTAACAGGCGTACCTAAGCACCTGTTTATTGTCGCAATACGGGAGCATCCCGATACCAACATAGCGGTCGGCGGGAAAACGGTCGATCAACTTAAAGCGGAGTTGAATGACGAGTTGTAAAGGTGATATGCCCAATTCACCTCAAGGTGCAGGTATATAGGCAATCACATTCGGCTATTCTGTCGGATGTGATTGTTCACTTTGCACCAGTTTAAATCCTTTTAATTGAATGACAAACCAGCAAGCTTTACGTCACTCACAACCAGAATAAACATTCCTGCTGACGAAACTGACCACAGAGCAGTCTCCATGTCAGTTTAAGTAATAGTAACCTAAGTGGTTTTCTCTTCCCTGCATCATTGCCAAGCGTATACTCGCCGGGAATTTCCAATCCGGAGAAAACTGGATGAACAATAAAATCAAATTTGATTCACTGAAAAACAAGTCACGCCGTCTGCGCAAAAAGCTTTATCTGGGTGAGTTTGCCGTTACTGGCTTTGAGCTTCACTGCACTGTCCCGACGTCAGATGCCAAAAGCTACAACCAATTGCTTGATAATCTCATTGAACTGGTAGAGTCCCGCAACCTGTGTATTGGAGGCGGCGCTGATAGTGAGGGAAAAGTTTCGTTCTTCGTTGCCCCGTTCGCCAGTTACGGAAAAGCAACGGAAGAAGACCGCACTGCACTTGTTACCTGGCTGGAAGCACAAAACCAGGTCAGCAATGTTGAAGCCGGTCCAATCGTAGACGCCAACTACGGCCCTTATTAATCCGGTCGGATTAAAGTAGTCCGGGTACGTTTTTTCGTGCCCGGTTCAATACACCCGAATTCTACAATCAGCGTGATGTTTGTCAGCTATTGGATTAATTAATAAGGAATGTATTCGATTGATATACCCAAACCACCTCAAGGT